>JBKJMF010000620.1:0-6198 GCA_046596525.1 Devosia sp.
TGCCTGGGGCATCGCCAAGGCGCTGGCCGACCAGGGCGCCGAGATCGCCTTGTCCTACCAGGGTGAGTCCATCAAGAAGCGCGTCGAGCCGCTTGCTGCCGAGATCGGTGTCACCACACTCATCGACTGCGACGTGACCAGCGACGCCGCGATGGACGAGACGTTCCGGGCCCTCAAGGAGAAGTGGGGGACGATGGATTTCCTGGTCCACGCCATCGCCTTTTCCAACAAGGACGAACTCGAGGGCCGCTACATCAACACCAGCGCCGAAAACTTCGCGCTGACCATGAACATCTCGGTCTACTCGTTCACTGCGGTGGCCAAGCGCGCCGAGGCGATGCTGAACCCCGGCGCTTCGCTACTGACGCTGACCTACTACGGCGCCGAAAAATACGTGCCCAACTACAACGTCATGGGTGTCGCGAAGGCGGCGCTGGAGGCCTCCGTGCGCTACCTCGCGCATGATCTCGGCCCGAGCAACATCCGCGTCAACGCCATCTCCGCCGGCGCGATCAAGACACTCGCTGCTTCCGGCATCTCGGGTCTCCGGACCATGCTGCACTTCCAGGAGAAGGCCGCACCGCTGAAGCGCAACGTTACCCAGGATGAGGTCGGTACTGCCGCGCTCTACCTGCTCAGCGACCTTGCGTCGGGCGTTACCGGGCAGATCCAGTATGTCGATTGCGGCTTCAACATCATCGGCATGCATGTCGATGACGAGCCGGCGGCCGCCGCGCCGTCTGCCTGACCTGTTCCAGGGCTGCCGCAAGGCGGCCCTTTCTCTTTCCGAGCGTCACGATGTCTATCAACTGGCCTGAACTGTATTTCATCCGTCACGGCGAAACCGACTGGAACGCCGAGGGCCGGTATCAGGGCTCGAGGGACATTCCGCTCAACGACCACGGCCGCGGCCAGGCTGACCTTAACGGGCGCCTGCTCGCGGAGTTGCTGAAGCGCGGCCATCGCACCCCCAACGAATTCACCTGGTACGCCTCGCCGCTCGGCCGCACGCGCGAAACCATGCAGCGGGTGCGTGCGGCGTTTACCGAGCCGCTGCCCGAAGTCGGGTTCGATGCGCGCCTCGTCGAGGTATCGTTTGGCGTCTACGAGGGCCGTTTGCACGCCGAGCTCAGCTCCGGCGAAATGGCGATCGCCGGCGAGCGCGATGCCGAATTCTGGTTCTTCCGTCCGCCCTCGGGCGAGAGCTACGAGGATGTGGCGACGCGCGTCACCAGTTTTGCGTCCGAGCTCAAGGGCCCCGCCATCATCGTCGCCCATGGCGGGATCCTGCGCATCCTCCGCCGCCTGATCGAGGATTTTCCGGCCGAACGCACGGTGAACTGGTTCCCGCCGCAGGATTGCGTGGTGCATTTCATCGACGGCAAGTCGGTGGTCTACCCGGCCGGGATGAGCTGGGACGATTGAGCGGGAGCGGCGGATGTCAGTGAGTACAGCATTCGCCACGATCCTGCATGATCCCGAAGCGCTGCTTGCAGGACCGCTAGAGGCGGCAGCGCCGGCCTTGGCGGCGACCTTCGCGAGCATGGCGATCAGCCTCACCGAAGCGACCCATCCGAGCATCGAAGCGATCATGGCTGAGGTGCTGCGCGCCCGGGTCATGCGGCACCCGACCGGCGAAGAATTCATTGGATTGGGGCGCCGCAGTGCCGTGGGGCTGGCGCTCGAGCTTGGAACCGATCGTATTCTCTACGCCGACCCCGACCATATGCTCCACTGGCTGAACGCCGACACGGGCGAACTCCGCAGTGTGCTGACGGTGCAGCCGGAGACGGGATTCCTCATCGTCGGGCGGTCGGCGCGAGCCTTTGCGGCGGTCCCACAGCGATTGCAGCAGACCGAAGGACCGACCAATCGGACATACGAACTGATCACCGGGCGCCGCGCGGACTTGCTGAGCGCCGTGCGCCGGCTGAATCGCGCCGCCGCGCAAGACATCGTCGCGCAGTCACAGGTCGACAGCTTTGCCAACGATGTGGAGTGGCCGCTGCTTGCGGAGCGGCTTGGCCATGCGGTGGGCTATGTCGAGGCGGACGGGCTGCTATACCGGACAATCGAAGAGTTTGCCGCGGCGGCCGATGGCTACGATAGCGAGCCGCTGCAGTGGATACGGCGCATCGAGATGGCGGCCGAACAGGCGAGGGCCATGCGGCCCTACCTCCGCCCGTCCAATTGACGCCCTGATCGAATTGCGTGGTGCATTTTCGTCGACGGCAAGAGCGTGGTCTATCCGGTGGCAATGAGGTGGGACGATTGACCCCAGCCTATCTCGGGGCCATATTTGGTACCAATACAGGAGCCGAATATGAACCAGATCATGCAGCGTATGGAAGCGAACCAGCTGGCAAGCGTCTCCGACCTCAAGAAGAGTCCGACGGCCGTGCTCAAGGGTGCTGACGGCATGCCGATCGCCATCTTGAATCATAACCGTGTCGTCGCCTACTTGGTGCCGGCCCCGGCTTACGAGGAGCTGATGGATCGGTTGGAAGACTTTGAACTCAACGCCATTGCCGATGAGCGTGAAGGGCAGTCGATCGTGAAGGTCGCGCTCGATGAGCTATGAGCTCGGCTTCCGCGGTGAAGCATTGCGGGAGTGGAAGAAGCTAGACGCCAACACCCGGGATCAATTCAGGAAAAAGATCGCGGAGCGACTGACTAACCCAAAGGTTCCGGCGGCCAAACTGCGGCGCAGCATGGATCGCTACAAGATCAAGCTGCGCGGCGTCGGATACCGCCTCGTCTATCAGGTGCGGGACAAGGAACTATTAGTCTTGGTGATAGCGATCGGGAGACGCGACGAGGTGTACGACATCGCCGAGCGACGTTGACCCCCGAGCCCGCCACCCCTAGAACGCCCGTAACCTCCGGGGCACCGTCATGAGCTTCAATACCTTCGGCCATCTCTTCCGTTTCACCACCTGGGGTGAGAGCCATGGGCCGGCGCTCGGCGTGGTGGTGGATGGGTGCCCGCCGGGGCTGCCGATTTCGGCTGAGGTGATCCAGCGCGATCTCGACCGGCGGAAGCCGGGGCAGTCGCGCTTCACCACGCAACGGCGCGAGGACGACCAGGTGCGGATCCTTTCCGGCGCGTTCGAGGACGAGCGCGACGGGCAGCTGAAGACCACCGGCACGCCGATCTCGCTGATGATCGAGAACACCGACCAGCGCTCCAAGGACTATTCCGAGATCAAGGACAAGTACCGGCCGGGGCACGCCGACTTCACCTACCACCAGAAGTACGGGGTTCGCGACTACAAGGGCTCGGGTCGGGCTTCGGCGCGCGAAACCGCGGCGCGGGTCGCGGCCGGCGCGGTGGCACGGCTGGTAATCCCCAATGTCACGGTGCGCGCCAGCCTGGTGCAGATCGGGCCGCACAAGATCGACTATGCCAATTTCGACTGGGCCCAGGTCGACCAGAACCCGTTCTTCTGCGCCGACCCGAAAGCCGCCCAGATGTGGGAAGGCTATCTCGACAGCATCCGCAAGGACGGCAACTCTGTGGGTGCGGTGATCGAAGTGGTGGCCGAAGGCGTGCCGCCCGGCTGGGGCGCCCCGATTTATGGCAAGCTGAGCGCCGACCTGGCGTCCGCGATGATGTCGATCAACGCGGTGAAGGCCGTGGAGATTGGCGCGGGCTTCGAGTCGGCCGAACTCACGGGCACGGAGAATGCCGACGAGATGCGGGCGGGCAATGCCGGGCCGTATTTCACCTCGAACAAGGCGGGCGGCATCCTCGGCGGCATTTCGAATGGCGATCCGATCGTCTGCCGCTTTGCGGTGAAGCCGACCTCGTCGATCATCACGCCGCGCCAGACGGTGACGACGCATAACGAGAACACCGAAGTCATCACCAAGGGCCGGCACGACCCCTGCGTCGGCATCCGTGCCGTGCCGATCGGCGAGGCGATGATGGCGGTGGTGCTGGCCGACCATTTCCTGCGCCACCGCGGCCAGACCGGGCGCGAGGGCGGCATCGGCTACTGAGGCCGATGCGCGTCACTCCGCAGTGGCCTGCGGAGGACGCTTACAATCGGAAAAATTGTCGGCGCGGAACACGCGCTTCTGCGCATTGACGCGATGGGTGCGGCCGGGCTTTGTACCAGCACTGACCGTAAGTCACTGCCAGTACTGCGTTATTCATACGGAAAACGTGCTGGATGACTAAGC
This sequence comes from Devosia sp., assembly GCA_046596525.1. GTDB lineage: Bacteria > Pseudomonadota > Alphaproteobacteria > Rhizobiales > Devosiaceae > Devosia_A. The sequence continues at coordinate 4,186 of JBKJMF010000620.1, forward strand.
GGTCGCACTGAGACAGCTGAGGGTCGTCCCATGTTCGAGCACTGCCGCGCCTTCATCATGGCCGCCAACCTGCGCGATAGCATGGCGTTGGAGCTTACCGCGCATCACCTGGGCTTCGGCGAGGTGGTCAACGGCATCGGCCGCACGCCGGGCGGCCAGTCGCGCGCGCCTATCACGTACTTCTTCCTCGACTACCGGATGGCGGACGAGGACCTGCTCGATGTGATCGACGTTGTGCGCGAAGAGAAGAGCTCGAAGCTCTGCTATTCGCCGGTGATTCTGTTCACCAACGACCGGGCGGCCGAGACGGTGGTGAGATATGTCCGGTTTGGCTTCGACGACGTGATCAGCCTGCCGGCGCGGCGCGACGTGCTGGCCGAGCGACTGGCCGAGCAACTCCATAGCGAGCAGCTCTATGTAGAGACCCAGGACTATTTCGGACCCGACCGGCGCCGGCTGGATCGCGGCGCCGAACTGCGGGTCGGCATCTCTGCCCATACGCGGCTGCTGTTTGAGCGCGATCCACGGCGCGGCATCAAGGTGTTGCAGCGCGAGGTACGCGGCCACCGCTTCAAGGCCCGGGCGGCTCCCCACACGCATTTCATGGCGAAATTCTTCGGCCGCGCTTCGACCTAGATGCGGCGAAAACCGGCGACGATCTCGCGATTGCCGTCGCCCCCGGCAATCGGCGAGCCGATGGAGAAACGCTGGACCCAGCCGGCGTTGGCCAGGTGGGTGATGACCCGCTCGATCGCCTCGGCCACCGCCGCCTCGTTGGTGACGATGCCGCGTTTGCCGACGTTGTCGCGCCCGACCTCGAACTGCGGCTTGATCAGGATCACCGCATCCGCCCCCGGCGCGGCGAGCGCCAACACCGGGTCGATCACCTTGACGATGGAGACGAAACTCACATCGGAGACGATCAGCTCGATCGGCTCGGGGATCAGCTCCGCCGTCAGGTCGCGGCCGTTGATGCCTTCGAGCGAGATCACGCGCGGATCGGCTTTCACCCGCTCGTGCAACTGGTCGTGGCCGACATCGACGGCGTAGACCTTTGCTGCTCCGCGCTCGAGCAGCACCTGGGTGAAGCCGCCGGTGGACGCACCGAGATCGAGGCAGACGCGGCCGGCCGGATCGATACCGCCCTTGTCGAGGCCGGCGACCAGCTTCAGCGCGGCGCGCGAGACGTAGGCGGCAGCCGGGTCATCAAGGGCGATCTGGTCGGCTGGTCCCACCTGCTGGTTGGGCTTTTGCGCGACGATGCCGTTCACCGTGACGGTGCCGCGGAGGATGGCATCGCGGGCGCGGGCCCGGCTCGGCAGCAGGCCGCGGGCTTCCAACGCCTGGTCAAGCCGGATGCGTTCGCTCACGAGGCGATGAGCTTCCTAATCTTGCCGACGGCCGATTCCTTGGCTTCGCCATAGGCGATCGTGCCCTCGAAGTTGCCGTCCTTGTTGATCAGGAAGACCGAGGCGGTGTGATTGACCAAGTAGAAGCCATCGGCATCCGGCGCCGTGGTCTCGGACATGGCGCCGAACGAGGCTTTGGCCGCCTCGGTCTGGCTATCGGTGCCGACGAGCCCGATAGTGCCGGGGAACGAGCCCAGATAGTCGGTCAGCACTTCCTTGGTGTCGCGCTTGGGATCGACCGTCACGAAGATGGTGCGCAACTGGTCGGGCTGGAGGCCGAGCGCTTCGCGCCAGGCGGTCGATTCCGCGAGCGTCGTCGGGCAGACATCGGGGCAGTGCGTGTAGCCGAAAAAGACGAGGCTTGGCGTGCCCTTGAGGCTCGCCTCGGTGAACTCTCCACCCAGCGTCGATTCCAGTGCGAACGGCTTGCCGGTGACGCCGAGCGGCGCCGTTGGCGGACGGAAGATGAACAGCGCCGTAGCGCCGACCGCGGCAACTACGACGAGGGTCCAGAGGATGATGCGGTCGGCGCTACGGCGCTGTTCATCTTCCGTCCGCCAACGGCGCCGCTCGGCGTCACCGGCAAGCCGTTCGCACTGGAATC
>JBKJMF010000023.1:0-3747 GCA_046596525.1 Devosia sp.
GCCGAGGCGATCAAGCCCGACACCGAACCGAACCTCGACAAGTGGCTGGAGATCAACGCAAAATACGCGCCGGCCTGGCCCAACATCACGGTCAAGCGCGATGCGCCCCCCGATGCCAAGGAGTTCGACGGGGTGGAGGGCAAGTTCGAGAAATACTTCTCGGAAGCGCCCGGCGAGGGTGACTAGCCACACTTCGGCCGCAGCCCGGCCGCGGCGATGAACCGCTTATGAACAGGAGCTGAACCCGATTCAGCTTCCTGATTCGTTGCTTTTGATTTTGCTGAAAAATTGTGCTATGCTCTAAAAATGAATGGAGCTTGCCCGTCGTCCAGCCCGTGCCGCTAGGCACTATTTTTTTGACATCATCACAACTGGAGCGCAGTCAGCCGGTCGCGCGGACCTGGCGATTGCGAGACGTGCTGCTCTGCCCCTCTTGCGGGGCGTCTGTAACAACAACAAGGACGGACCTTCCGCGAAGGCATCCGTCCGGCGGCGGCGTTAGCTAGGAGTATTGTCTATGGTTACCAAGAAGGTCACGCAGCGGCTTGGATTCAAGACGAGCGAGTACATCGTCTATCCGGCCCATGGCGTCGGACTGATCACCTCGATCGAGGAGCAGGACATTGCAGGCCTGACCCTCGAACTGTTCGTCATTTCGTTCGAGCAGGACAAACTGACGCTCCGCGTTCCCGTTGCCAAGATCAAGTCGGTCGGCATGCGCAAGCTCGCCGAAGAAGACGAAGTCAAGAAGTCGCTGGACACTGTCACCGGTCGCGCCCGCGTCAAGCGCACCATGTGGTCGCGCCGCGCCCAGGAATATGAAGCCAAGATCAACTCCGGCGACCTGATCGCGATTTCGGAAGTGGTCCGCGACCTGTTCCGCGCCGACGATCAGCCCGAGCAGTCCTATTCCGAGCGCCAGCTGTTCGAGCAGGCCATGGACCGGATGAGCCGCGAAGTGGCAGCCGTCAACAAGCTGACCCTCACCGAGGCTGTGCAGCTGATCGAGAAGAACCTCGCCAAGTCGCCGCGCCGCGGTCCGAAGTCGGACGCAGCCGACGCCGAGGAAGCCGCAGCCTAAGCTGCTGCGACAGCAGAGATTTTGAAGGGCCGGTCGCAAGACCGGCCTTTTCTCTTTGGCACGATGAAGCCGGCGAGGCAGGATACAACGTCCCTGCTCCATTGATTCCTATGACCAATCCTCCTCGCACCATCTTCATCGCGGCCGCCGTATTGGTCGGACCGGATGGGCGCGTGCTGCTTGTGCGAAAGCGCGGCACCACGGCGTTCATGCAGCCGGGCGGCAAGATCGAAGCCGGTGAGGCGCCCGAGGCGGCGCTGGCGCGCGAGCTCCACGAGGAGCTGCACCTGAACTTTCCGCTGGAGGCACCGGTCTATCTGGGGCGGTTCTCGGCACCCGCCGCGCACGAGACCGACACCATCGTGGTGGCCGAGGTGTTCCGGCTGGCAATTGCGGTTGAGCCAAGCCCGCAGGCCGAGATCGAGGAGATCCGCTGGATCAATCCGCTCGACCCTGGCCCGCTGGAACTGGCGGCACTCAGCCGCGACCATGTCCTGCCGGCTCACTGCCGGGGTGCCAGCGGGAAGTAGACCTTGGTGCGCAGTTCCTCCGGCGGCACGGACTTTCCGGCGTCGAGGTATTCGTCGTAGCTCCCCGTCCCCAGCAGCTTCTCGCCGGAGGCGGGAAGCCAGTGCGAGACGAACCAGGTTCCGGCGCGGTGCATTTCACTGTACGGGCCCGTGTAGTGCAGCATCGCGTAGCGACCGCCGAAGATGTTCTCGACACCGATGTCATCGACCGGAACGAGGGGCTTGGCGAGGGTGAAGGCCGCTTTGGAGACCTTCTCTGCGTCTGGCTGCTCCAACTGGTGGCTATAGAAGATTCCGATCCAGCGCGTATCCGCCGTCAGGTGGCCAGCCTTCGAACCCCACCCGTGCAGCGGTCCGAACGGCAGATCGCCATAGGCTCCCCGGTGCAGCAGCGTCGCCACCTGCACCGATGCGATGTCCTCGATCTCAACCTTGTACATGTGCTCCCCCTTGTCGGCGCGGTCCTGCCGCGCCGGTTCATGGCCCCGACCGGTGCGGCCAAAGCGCGATTTGTAGTTTGCCGGGCCGATTCCGAACTGGCGCTGCATCGCGCGCCGAAGGTTCTGCTCGGTCGCGAGGCCGGATTGTTCCGATATCGCCTTGAACGGCAGGTCGGTGTCTTCGAGGGCCTTGCAGGCGGCGCGAAGCCGGATGGCCTCCACGGTCTTCGCGGGCGTGCTTCCCGTCTCGTTCCGGTAGACCCGCGCGAAGGTGCGAGAGCTCATTCCGGCGCGATCGGCCAGTTGCTCGACGCGCAGGTCCTCGCGCAGATTGGCCGCCATCCAGCGATGCAGCTCGGCAAGGCCGGGCGAGATCCCGGCCTCCGGAACAACCGGGACGCTGAACTGCCGCTGGCCGCCGGACCGCCGGATGAAGGCCACCATCTGCCGGGCTACCACCGCGGCAGTCTCATAGCCCAGGTCCTCCTCGACCAATGCTAGACAGAGGTCGATGCCCGCAGTTACCCCGCCGGAGGTCCAGATACGTCCGTCGTTGATGTAGATGCGATCGGTATCGACCCGCACGCCCGGGTGCCGCTGCTGCAGTTCCTCGCCCCGAGACCAATGCGTGGTGACCCGGTGCCCATCGAGAAGTCCCGCTTCCGCCAGTAGCAGGGCACCGGTGGAAACCGAGCAGAGCCGACGGGCTCGTGCGCCATTCTTTGCCAGCCAGTGGACCAGTCCATCATGTCCAAAGGGCGCTTTCGGCAGGCCGCCGGGCACGATGAGCGTATCGATCCGCTGCCCGGCAAGGCTGTCGAGCGTGTCTGTCATGACGTGCAGACCCGGCGAGGTTCTGACCGATGCGCCCGTCTCCGACACCGTTGCCAGCCGATAGGTCTGCCTGGTCGGATCTGCCGTGTCGAACACCTGCAGGGGTCCGGTGAGATCGATAAGATTGACGCCCGGAAAGGCCAGCACGACTACCAAGCGCTGGGGCATGACGGGTGGCTCCAAGAGGGCTTCGAACGATCCGTCGGGCGACGGAAGCCGCACTATCGGGAACTGCCGGTTCGGCAGCAATGCCATTTATCCATCAAATCCTGCCAACCAACGCCAGCCGGCTAGCCGCGATGACGCAGGGCCTCGACCAGCAGGCTGAACGCCGGCGAGGATTGGCGGCGGCTGGGATAGTAGAGGTGGTAGCCGTCCCAGAAGGGGCACCAGTCTTCGAGAACCCGCACCAGCCGGCCCGCGGCGATGTGGGGCAGCGCAATGTCCTCGGGGATGCAGGCGAGGCCGAAGCCGGCGAGCGCGACGGGCAGAATCTGGGTCGTGTTGTTGAACATGATCTGCCCTTCCACCCGAACGTTCAGCTTGCGGCCGTCCTTTTCGAACTCCCAGGCATAAAGCCCGCCAAAGGTCTGCAGCCGCAGGTTGATGCAACGGTGGCCGGTGAGCTCCTGCGGGGTAATCGGTTTGTCGCGCCCGACGAAGTAGGCCGGGGACGCGACGACGGCGAAGCGCCAGTCGGGTCCGATGCGAACCGCGATCATGTCCTTGGCCAGCGACTCGCCCAGCCGCACCCCCGCATCGAACCGGCGGGCCACGATGTCGATCAGGCTGTTGTCGGTGCTCACCTCGACATTGATATCGGGATAGGCCGGCAGGAATTTCGCGAGCTTGGGCCAGAGCA
>JBKJMF010000086.1:0-6466 GCA_046596525.1 Devosia sp.
CCGATGTGGACCTGAAGGTGCTGGCTCGCGGCACGCCGGGCTTTTCGGGCGCTGACCTGATGAACCTCGTCAACGAGGGTGCGCTGCTGGCGGCTCGCCGCAACAAGCGCTTCGTCACCATGGCCGAGTTCGAAGACGCCAAGGACAAGCTGATGATGGGTGCCGAGCGTCGTACGCTGGCGCTCACCGACGAAGAAAAGAAGCTCACCGCCTATCACGAAGCCGGGCACGCGCTTCTCGCCGTCAAGATGGACGCGTCCGACCCGATCCATAAGGCCACTATCGTGCCGCGCGGTCGTGCGCTGGGCATGGTGATGCGCCTGCCGGAGCGCGATCAGGTGTCGCTGACCCGCCGCAAGGCCTATGCCGACCTCGCGGTCGCCATGGGTGGCCGCGTCGCCGAAGAGGAGATCTTCGGCTACGACAAGGTGACCTCAGGCGCCTCCGCCGACATCAAGATGGCAACGGCACTCGCCCGCGCCATGGCGACTGAATGGGGCATGTCCGACAAGCTCGGCCCGCTGCTCTATGGCGACAACCAGGACGAAGTGTTCCTCGGCCGCTCGATGATGCAGCGTCAGGTGCATATGTCGGACGAGACCCAGCAGGTGGTCGATGCCGAGGTGAAGCGCTTCGTCGAGGAAGGCTACCAGACGGCGCAGAAGGTGATCCGCGAGAATATCGACGATCTCCACACCATCGCCAAGGCCCTGCTCGAGTTCGAGACGCTGACCGGCGACGAGATCCGCGGCCTGATGGAGGGCAAGACTCCGCTCCGTCCGACCGACACCGATGCGCCGGTGAAGTCGACGGGCGTGCCGACCGCCGGCAAGTCCGGCAAGAAGCGCCCCGACGCCGACCCGGGCGCCGCGCCCGAGCCGCAGCCGGGCAGCTGACGTTCCCCAAAATCCACATCAGGGCCGCCCTTCGGGGCGGCCCTTTTGTTTCCGATTGTGTTTTGCGCGCGGCTGCCGCAAACCGCTCCGGCGATCACGGAGCCGTCAAGTTTGAAGCAGCCGAAGAAACACGCCGACCTCGACCTGTTCGCCCGCCTGCTGAAGGTGTTCGCCGATACGCCGTGGCTGCATTACGGGCTGTGGCTGGAAGGCGAGACGCCCAGCTTCCCGCGCGTCCGGCAGGCCCAGGAGCGCTACGTGGACAAGCTCCTGGCGCTGCTGCCGCCGGCGCCGGCCAGCATCCTCGATATCGGCGGCGGCACCGGCGCCATGGCCGGCCGGCTGGCCTCGCTCGGCTACACGGTCGAGATGCTGACACCCAGCGAGGTGCAAGTCGGCATCGCCCGGGAGTCGCTCAATGGCGCCGCCACGGTGCACCTGTCGCGGCTCGAGGATTTCGCGCCCGGCAAGCGCTTCGACGTGTGCCTGTTCTCCGAGAGCTACCAGTACATCCCGCTCGCCGCCTCCTTCGCCAAGCTCGGCGAATTGCTGGCGCCTGGCGGCCGGGTGGTGATCGCCGATTGCTTCCGCAGCGACGGCTTCAAGGGGGGCAGGGCGATTGGCGGCGGGCACCGCTATGCCGAGTTCCTCAAGGCGGTTGATGCTTCCGGCCTTGCCATCACCAGCAACGAGGACGTCACCTCACTCGCGGCGCCGTCGATCGAGATCGACCGGATGCTGTATCGTGACGTGCTGTCGCCGGTGGTCACCCAGCTTGGCGGCCTGCTGGAGGATCGCCGCCCGGCTACGCACTGGCTGGCGACGCGCGCCTACAGCCTGTTCGTCAGTGGCAAGGAGCGGCAGCGCATCGCCGACCGGCTGAAGGCTGAGTACCGTACACCGGAGCATTTCCTTGCCAACAACACCTACCGGTTCATGACGCTGGAACGCCACGCCGGCTGAGCCTGAGAGGCGCGGCAGCAACATCGTGCAGCCAACCGCACCTCGGGCCGTACATCCGCCCGGATTGCCGGGTTAACGAAACGGCACCAATCTATTTCGTATGCTGGGAGCTTGGCGCTAAGGTCGCGCCATCCCAATCGAGGGGCTTACCCATGGCGCGCAGGTATTTCGGCACGGACGGCATTCGCGGGCTGGCGAACGGCGAAAAGCTGACGCCGGAGCTGGCAATGAAGGTCGGCATGGCGGCGGGCCTCAAGTTCGTCAACGGCGACCACCGCAACCGCGTCGTCATCGGCAAGGACACGCGCCGCTCCGGCTACATGATCGAGAGCGCGCTCACTGCCGGCTTCACCGCCGTCGGCATGGATGTCTATCTGCTCGGCCCGATGCCGACGCCCGCCGTGGCGATGCTCACGCGGTCGCTGCGTGCCGATCTGGGCGTCATGATCTCGGCCTCGCACAACCCGTTCGACGACAACGGCATCAAGCTGTTCCGCCATGACGGCTACAAGCTTTCCGACGCGCTCGAAGACGACATCGAGCAACTGATGGATTCCAACATGTTGGGCAAACTCAGCACGGGTGCCGCCATCGGTCGTGCGCATCGCGATGAAGCGGCCCAGACCCGCTACATCGAATACGCCAAGCGCACTATGCCCAAGGGCGTCGACCTGAGCGGCCTGCGCGTAGTGCTCGATTGCGCAAATGGTGCCGCCTACAAGGTGGCCCCGACGGCGCTGTGGGAACTCGGCGCCGAGGTGTTCGTCATCGGCAACGAGCCTGACGGCTTCAACATCAACGACAAGGTCGGCTCGACCGCTCCTGAGGCATTGATCGCCAAGGTGAAGGAGCTGCGCGCCGATATCGGCATCGCGCTCGATGGCGACGCCGACCGCGTCATCATCGTCGACGAGAAGGGCGAGATCGTCGACGGCGACCAGTTCATGGCGGTGATCGCCCAGTCCTGGCATGCGCGCGGCGAACTGCGCGGCGGTGGCCTCGTCGCCACCATCATGAGCAATCTGGGGCTCGAACGCTATCTCGGCGGCATCGGGCTCAGCCTCGAGCGCACCCAGGTGGGCGACCGCTACGTGCTCGAAGCCATGCGTGCCAAGGGCTTCAATGTCGGCGGCGAACAGTCCGGCCACATCATCCTCACCGATTTCACCACCACGGGCGACGGCCTCATCGCCGGGCTGCAGCTTCTGGCTGTAGCCAAGCAGGCGAACCGGCCGGTTTCCGAAATCTGCAAACGCTTCGACAAGGTGCCGCAGCTGCTGCAGTCGGTCCGCTACAAGGACGGCAAGCCGCTGGAGCACAAGCTGGTGCTGCAGGCGATCAAGGAAAGCCAGGCGCGGCTTGGCACCACCGGCCGCCTGGTCATCCGCCCCTCGGGCACCGAGCCGGTGATCCGCGTGATGGCGGAGAGCGACGACGAAGGGCTGGTTGCCTCTATCGTCAGTGAGATCGCCGCCACCATCAAGAAGGTGGCGTAGCCTCCATTCGCCAACTGGGCAAAGACGCTGCGTCGCCGGCAAGTAACCGGCGGCCGCAAGCAAGACTTCGTTAACGCTTCTCCTTCATCCGCTATTAGGGTTATCCGTTAGGGTTAAGCGGCTTTTAAGAAAAGGCAGGCAAGGTGAGGTCACTCGACTGGTGTCGTCGTGGCAACAAGGACCCTGCAATATGCGTAGATATCTTGCTTCAGCGGCTGCGGTAGGAACCGCCCTGCTGCTCGCCGGCCCCGTGATGGCGGCCGATATGCCTGAATACCCCGAGATCCCCGAAGTCGACTACGACATCGGTGGCTCGTTCTACCTGCGCGGCAGCGCCGCGCTGAACTTCCACTGGGCGCCCGAAGTGGTGCATCCGTGGATCGCCGACGACATCGATCCGATCGTCGAATACGGCTACGGCTACAGCTGGGGCGCCGGCTTCGGCTACGAGACCGGCACTGGCCTCCGCTTTGACGGCACGATCGACTCGGTCGAAACCACCGGCCTCAAGATCACCAAGGACAATAACGATCCGGATGACGGCGACTATGTCCTGATGCTCCGTTCCACTGTCGCGCTGGCCAACATCTATTACGACTTTGGCCTCGGCGGCGACTTCTCCTATTCCTCGGGTGCCGGTGGCGCCTTTGGTTATGTCGGCGCCGGCGCCGGTGTGGCCTGGAACCATGCCGAGACCAACTCGCCGTGGGGCGTTCCCGTTCCGGTTCCGACCGGCGGCAATGTCAGCGCCGCGGCGGCCGTCATGGTCGGTGTCGGCTACGACATGGGGAGCTGGGTGGCGGATGTGGGCTATCGCGGCCTCTACATCAACCAGATCAACAATGCCCCGACCGATCCGACGTCCGAAGGCTACTTCGAGATCGACAACAACTGGATCCACGAGCTGCGCGGCACGGTCCGCTACCGCTTCAACTAAGCAGCCGTTGGACGACACCAGTCCGACCCGGAACGGCGCCCAGAAGGGCGCCGTTTTTGGTTTTTGCGAGCGACCGACTCAGTGCCCGCAGATACAATTCCGGGCATGAATCCTCCCGCCATCACCGTTGAAGACCGCCCCCTCACGCGCGCCGATGTCGCCGCGCTCGTTGGCGATGATCCGATCCGTCTGCTCGGCTGCAATCTCGACGAAATCAAGCTCGCCGATCTCGATCTCACCGGCTGGGTATTCGAGCGCTGCAGCCTGGCACGCACCGATCTAGGCAACGCGACGCTGGAGCTGACCCGCTGGCTCAACTGCCGCGGTGCTTTCGCCGTCTTCCGCGGCGCCAACCTCGAAGATGCGGCGTTCCGGTCGTCCGACTTCAACAACGCCAGCTTCCGCGGCGCCATGCTGTCGTCGACCTCGTTCGAGGATTGCAAGCTCACCGGCTGCGACATGGCGGAAGCCAAGGCGCTCGGCGTGCTGTTCACCAACACCCTGCTGGTTTCGGCCAAGCTGCCCGGCTTCAACTTCCGCAAGGACAAGCTGGTCGGCGTCGATCTCAGCTCCGCCGACCTCGTCAAATGCGATTTTCGCGAAACCGTGTTCGAGAACTCGAGCCTTCGGGAAGCCAATATCGACCAGGCCCGCTTCCAGGATGCCGACCTCCGTGGCGCCGATCTCGGCGGCCTGCCGATCCTCGCCCAAGCCGGCCGCTTCAAGGGCGCCGTGGTCTCGGCCGCCCAAGCGGAAACCATTCTCAGCCAGACCGGCATCAAGGTGCGGGCGCGTTAGCCTCGCCATTGGCCAACTGAAACCGCTCGAAGCGCCCCAGCTCGTCCTCGAGCATCGCCTTGTGCTCGGCGGCATTGCCCTTGCCCACCCAGTGCCACGCCTGGATCAGCACCTTCCCGGCCGCCCGATCGGTCTTCAGGTCCATCGCCGCGACGATCTCATCACCAGCCAGCACCGGTAGCGTGAAATAGCCGAACTTGCGCTTTGCCTTTGGCACGTAAGCCTCGAACACGTGGTCGTAGCCGAAAAACAGGCTGGTGCGCCGGCGCTGGATGGCCAGCGGGTCGAACGGCGACAGGATATGCACCAGTGGCGGGCCACTCGGCTCCGGCGTCGCCAGCGCCTCGGGCGTGGCGTAGTGCACGGTCGGATCATCCCCGATGGTCACCGGCACCAGCGCCTTCTTCCGCCGCCGGGTTTCGATCTGCTTGGCCAGTTCCGGCGTGAACCGCAGCTTGGGGTGCATCACCGAGGGACCGCTGATCAGCCCCTGCGAGGTCAGCGCCCTGTCGAGAACGTAAGCATCGATCTGCCTCTCGGTGGCCGCCTTGGGCAGCTTGCCGAAGTGCCGGCCCATCAGCTCGTAGCTCTTCACCATGCCGTTGCGCTCGGAAATGGTGAGTTCGCCGCTGTAAAACCCATATTGCAGCACGCGCTTAGACGGCTTGCGGCTGCCCCAGGGATGGTCCTTCTCGACGAGCTCGTCATTGTCGATGTCTCGGATCGAGATGGCGCCATCCTTCTTGATCTGGCGCAGCAGCTTCTTCAGGTCGTTCGGGTCGGCATCCGCATACCAGCGCAGCGGCTCACTGCGATGCTGCCGCATCTCGCTGAGATAGAACGACAGGTCGCGCACCGGCACATAGGCCAGCGCATGCGTCCAGTACTCGAACACCGATTTGTCGACCGATTGCGCATGCCCCAGGTCGCTGCGCCGATAGTTCGGGATGCGCGTGAAGAGGATGTGGTGGTGGGCCCGCTCGATGACGTTGATGGTGTCGATCTGCACGTAGCCGAGGTGCTCTACGGCCTTGCGCGTCGCCTCCGGTCCGGCACCGAATGGCTCGCGCTCATCGAGCCGCTGCGCATGCAGCCAGATGCGGCGGGCCTGGGGCAGGGTGAGATTGACTGTCTTCATGCCTGACACCTTACGCGACATGCCTGCCAGGCGCTGTCAGGCTTTCGAGCATCATTTCTTCCACATCGCCAGCAGCCCGGCGCCCACATCGATGCGCGGCGCGCCAGGCGCGATGCCGCTGATCGATGCCGCCTTCACCGCCGGCCAGAACATGTCGTCGAACAGCGGCAGCATGGCCTTGGTGATGAAGCGGCTGCGCTGCGCATAGACGTGCTTGTCGCCGTAAGGCGTCTGCTGG
>JBKJMF010000151.1:0-11543 GCA_046596525.1 Devosia sp.
AGGACACCGGCGAAGTCATCGAGGACATCGCCGGCGGCGGCGTCTGGTCCGCCGATTCCAGCGCCATCTACTATTCCGAGTATGACGACAACCACCGCCCGTTCCGCGTCCGCCGCCACGTGCTCGGCACGCCGCAGGCCGACGACGAGATCGTCTACGAGGAGGACGATCCGGGCTTCTTCGTCGGCGTCGACGAGACGCTTAGCCGCAACTACATCGTCATCGACGCGCACGATCACCAGACCTCGGAGTTCTGGCTGATCGACACCCGCACCGGCGGCGCGCCCAAGCTCGTCTCCCCCCGCCTCACCGATCGCGAATACGACGTAGAGGACCGCGACGGGGTGTTCTACATCCTCACCAACGCCGACGGCGCCGAGGACTTCAAGATCGTCACGGTGCCGGCGGAGAACGCCGCCGCCGAGAACTGGATCGACCTCGTGCCGCACCGGCCCGGCGTGCTGATCCTCGACATCATCCTCTTGCAGCATCACCTCATCCGCCTCGAGCGCTTCGAGGGCCTGCCCCGCATCGTCGTGCGCAATCTCGACGACGGCGAGGAGTGGACGGTGAAGTTCGACGAGGAGGCCTATGCGCTCGGCATGTCGGCCGGCTACGAGTTCGACACCCGGACCATCCGCTTCACCTATTCGTCGCCGACCACGCCGTCGCGCACCTACGACCTCGACCTCGTCACCCGCGAGCGCACCCTGCTCAAGGAGCAGGAAGTCCCCTCCGGCCACAACCCCGCCGACTACGAGACCAAGCGCATCTTCGCCACCGCTACGGACGGCGAGCGCGTCCCCATCACCCTGCTCTACCGCAAAGGCCTGAAGCTCGACGGCACCGCCCCGGCCCTGCTCTACGGCTACGGCGCCTACGGCATGGCGCTACCCGCCGGCTTCTCGGTCTCGAAGCTCAGCCTCGTCGATCGCGGCCTCGTCCACGCCACGGCGCATGTCCGCGGCGGCATGGACAAGGGCTATGCCTGGTACAAGAACGGCCGCCGCGAGCAGAAGGCCAACAGCTTCACCGATTTCATCGCCGCCGCCGAAACGCTGATCGAGCTCGGCTATACCAGCCAGCGCCGCATCGTCGCCGAAGGCGGCTCGGCCGGCGGTCTCCTCATGGGCGCCATCGCCAACCTCCGGCCCGACCTCTGGGCCGGGGTCATCGCCGAGGTGCCGTTCGTCGACGTGCTCAACACTATGCTCGACGAAACCCTGCCCCTCACCCCGCCGGAATGGCCCGAGTGGGGCAACCCGATCACCGACAAGGCGGCCTATGACCGCATCGCCGGCTACGCCCCCTACGAGCAGGCCGGTGCCATCGACTATCCGCCGATCTTCGCGCTCGCCGGCCTCACCGATCCGCGCGTCACCTACTGGGAGCCGGCCAAGTGGGTGGCGAAGCTCCGCGCCACCAAGCTCGGCGACGCACCGCTGTACCTCAAGACCCACATGGGCGCCGGCCACGGCGGCGCTTCGGGCCGCTTCGATCAGCTCAAGGAGACCGGCCTGAGCTACGCCTTTGCCCTCAGCTGCGTCGGCCTCGACTAACCGAACCGCTTGCGGATGAACACGAACAGCACCGTGTTCATCCCCGACGGCGCGAGCTTCTGAAACAGCTCGATCGCCCGAAACAGCACCCGGCGCCCGCCATGATAAGCGGGCGTCGCCGCACCCGAGTAGGAGCAGTTCTCCCACCGCGAAGTAGGGAAACTATCCGCGACGGCACCGAGCGTGTTGCAGCGATAGTATTTGCGGAACACATCCCGCTCCTGCCGCCCCGGCTGCACGCTCCCAAGCACCGACCGGGCGAGCGCCTTCGGCGTAAGGCGTGCCGTAAGCCCGATGTACCCCCACTTGTTCGGCGTGCGCGCACAGAACCACCCACCCGGCTTCAGCACCCGCTCGATCTCGCCGACAAGACCCGCAACGTCCTCCATGTGCTCGATCACCCAGTCGCACACGATTACGTCGAAGCTGTTGTCGGCAAATGGCAATGCAGCGCCGGGCTCGATCACATGCGCCTCGTCGAGCAGCGGATTGTCGATAACAACCGGGTCGACATCGGCGCCGACGACGCGGGCAACCTTGCCCCTCAGCCTGACGAGACTGCGTCGCAGACCAACGTCATCTTCGTCCGACCTGCCGCGCCCCGCGCCAAGATCGAGAACCACATGATCGGGCAGGAGCAGCGCGTTGATACGCAGGTAGAACTCGACCGTCGTATCGTCACTCGCATATCCGGCAGCGCCGATTTCCGGCCGCTTTGCTGCAACAATATCCACGATGACTGCCCCGTTCCCCAACAACTGCAGTCGTATCGCGCCGGACACCGCCATTCAATCGCCGTGACTTGCCGTCCGCGCATCGCTCCCGCGAACAGCTTTTGCGCCGAACCCGGCGTAATCGGCATAAATCCACCCAAAGCGGGAATTGTTGAGCAAAGCCAAAGCGCCTATATCGGTGCCAGCCCAGCGGCCAACATCATAAGACTTGTCCCCCAAGGAGGCTTCCAGAATGGCATACGAACTTCCCCCCCTGCCCTACGCCTACGATGCGCTCGGCCCGTACATGAGCAAGGAAACGCTCGAGTTCCACCACGACAAGCACCACCAGGCCTATGTCACCAACGCCACCAAGCTGGCCGAAGGCAAGGGCCTCGAAGTGTTGGCGCTCGAGGACCAGGTCAAGGAAGTGTTCGGCAAGGAGCCGGGCCTCTTCAACAACCTCGGCCAGCACTACAACCACGTGCATTTCTGGAACTGGATGAAGCCCAATGGCGGCGGCGGTGCCACCAAGGTTTCGGCGGCGCTGCTCAAAGCCATCGACTCCGATCTCGGCGGCTTCGACAAGTTCCGCGCCGATTTCATCGCGGCCGGCACCACCCAGTTCGGTTCGGGCTGGGCCTGGCTCAGCCTCAAGGATGGGAAGCTCCAGGTCACCAAGACCGCCAATGGCGAGTCGCCGCTGGTGCACGGCAATGCCAAGCCGCTGCTCGGCGTCGACGTGTGGGAGCACTCCTACTACATCGACTACCGCAACGCGCGCCCGAAGTACCTCGAAGCCTGGTTCGACAACCTGGTGAACTGGGACCACGTCGAGTTCCTGTTCGACGAAGCCAAATAAGCTTCACGCAGCTCGAGTTCAGGGCCCGCTCCGGCGGGCCCTTTGCTTTTGCCGGCCTGCTCTACGCAAAAATCGCGGCATCCGCATTTTCTGCTGCTTCCGCCCGCTGCGACGCAATGGTAACAGTTGTTTAACCATTCGGAGCTTCGCGAGACCTTGGCCGAACCAGTCCGCACCATCGCCGTTCTTGTTGCCAATCCGGCGCTGAGCTCGATCCTCAGCATGGTGCTCGCCTCGGTACCCAGCTTCCGCGTCCGCCCGTTCGAGTCGGAAGTGGCGCTCGTCACCTACATGCGGCTCGCGCCGGTCGATGTCGTGGTCACCGATTTCGACAGCGCCGCGGCCCGCGCCGATCGCGTCACGCGCGACCTCCGCGCCGACACGGCCATCGCCTACCGCGACTATCAGGTGATCGCGCTCGCCAGCGTGGTATCGCCCGAGACCAAGGAACTCTGCATCGCCGCGGGCATCGACGAAGTCATCGTCAAGCCGATGTCGCCCAAGTACCTGCTCGAACGCGTGCAGTCCCGCCTCGCCCGCCGCGCCGCCAGCCTCAGGGGCTACCGCCCGGCCACCCTGCGCCGCCCGGATTTCTCGCAGTACAGCAACGTCATCCCGCTGTGGACCCGCGAGCGGCCGCTGCCGACGCACTGAGTAGTGGGCCTGAAGGGCTCCGCACTCCCAACCAACGCGGTGTCATCCCTGCGAAAGCAGCGACCCAGTTCACCACAGCGCAGGTCTGAGAGCTGGGTCCCGGCTTTTGTGCGGGTGCTGATCGTAGAGGGGAATTATCTGCTGCTGACCGAGGGGCCGTGGGCCGGGGTGCGGCCGCTGCTAGATTACGCAGCTTGCATTCATGTGCCGCGCGATACGGTCAAGTCGCGGCTGTCCAGGCGGCGAAGGTTTGTGCGGGGTATGAGGGGAAGTAGGGCCACAAGCCCGTCCTTCTCCCTCCCCAGTGGACCAATCAGGCTGTTGCCTCAGCCCAGCGTAATAATTGTCTTGCCGAGTTCGCCGCGTTCGACGGCTTCGTGGGCGGCGACGATGTCGTCGAGGGTCAGCACGCGGCCGATCTGGTGGGTGAGCTGATTGGCCTCAAGCGCGGCGTTGATGCCGGCGGCGGCTTCGTGGTGGGCCTCGGCAGTCATCACATAGACCAGCACGAAGCGGATGGTGGCGTCGAGAAAGATCATCGGCCAGAACGGCAGGGTGGGCTGAGGCACGGCATCGCTGGCATAGGTGGCGACGACGCCGTTGGGCGCCAGGGTCTTGCCGATCAGGTCGAGATTGGCACCAAAGGCGACTTCGACGAAGCGGTCGACACCCCTGCCCTTGCTGTCGCCAGTGAAGGCAGCAACCCGGGCGGGCAGATCATCAGTATGGCGGTTGAGGACCAGATCGGCACCGGCCGCTGTGGCTGATGCGGCGGCCTCGTCATTGCCGACCGAGGCGATGACGCGGGCACCACCGAGCTTGGCGAACTGGATGGCGTAGCGGCCGACCGCGCCGGCACCGCCGGAGACGAAGACGGTTTTACCAGTGACCGGACCATCGACGAAGACACAGCGATAGGCGGTCACGGCGGGAATGCCGAGGCAGGCGCCTTCCTCGAAGCTGACGCCATCGGGCAGGTGGACAGCCTTCCAGGCGGGGAGCGTAGTGTATTCGGCGGCCGAGCCGTTCCAGCGGCCAAGCTGGGATTCGTAGAACCAGACGCGCTCACCGATCCGGCTGTCGAGTTCGGGGGAACCCACGGCGACGATCTCGCCCGCGCCATCCTGATTGGGCACGACCTGCGGGAAGGCCGGGGCGCCGCTGCCGCTGCGACCCTTGGTGTCGGACGGATTGACCCCCGAGGCGCGGACGCGGATCAGCACTTCGCCGGGCGCGGGTTGTGGCGTCGGCAACTCGCCGACCTGCAATACGTCGCGGGCGCGGCCCTTGGTGGAATACCAGGCAGCTTTCATTTGCACGTTCCTCTTGTTTCCCAGCCTAACTAGGTCTTTAATGCATCTGAGAACAGTACGTACAAAGGCAACATGTACTATCATGAATGATAGCACCCCTATCCTGACCCGCCCGCGCCGCAGGGCTGGCCGCACCGGTTGCGCGGTGGAAGTGACCCTTTCGGTGATCGGGGGCCTGTGGAAACCGGTGATCCTGTTTCACCTGCTCGACGGCAAATTGCGCTTCAATGCGCTGTGCCGGATGGTGCCCAATGCGACGGCGCGCATGGTGACGCTGCAATTGCGCGAACTGGAGCGTGACGGGGTGATCAATCGCATCGTTTATCCGGAAGTGCCCCCGCGAGTCGAATATGAGCTGACGGAACTGGGCCGTTCGCTCGAGCCGGTGCTGCTCAGCATGCGGAATTGGGGGATGGGATTCAGCTCGGACGAGGAGCGCGAGCACCTCCATGTTTGCCCCTGAGCGCGCTCTCGCGGCAGTTCGTCTAACTTGCTAGACAGGCTGACCCTCCGACGCTGGGATGACATCGAGTGTGGTTTGGAGAGCGTGCCTGCCCTAGGCCGTCACATTCAGCGCCCAGGCCACCTTGTTCCACAGGTCATCGACATTGTCGGTGAACACCACCACGCGATCCGCGTGGCTCACGGAATGGCTGAGGATATCCGTCGCCATGCCGCGCATCGCCTCGAACGCCCGGTGATGGTTCAGCAGCACCACCGGCTTGCCGCCAGCACCGGCGCCCGCCCGCACCCAGGTGCGATAGAGCGCGGCCGCTGACGCCAACGAGCCCGGCAACCCGACAAAACCCTGCGCCAGTTCGCCAACTCGCCGCACGCGCGCCTCGGGGTCGTCGATCCGTTCCACCGGCACCTCGGCCAGCGCGGCCGGTGCCTGGAACGCCGCATCGGCGACGATCAGCACTTCGCCGCCCGCCGCCCGTGCGCTGGTGATCAGCGGGATGTTGTCCAGCGTCTCGTCGGCGAGGCAGATGATCCGCGCCCCGTGCCGCGCCAGCAACGTGCCCGCCTGCGACATGATCGAGCTCCGCTCGGCGTCGCCGGGCCCCTTGTCGGAGGCGAACACCGCCAGCGCCGGGTGGTTCTGGGCGACGTTAGCGGCCACGGGTGAGGCCGCCGAGAATGCCGCGCAGCAGCGCCTTGCCCAAGCCGTTCGCCATGGTGCGGGTGAACGAGGTGATCGCCGCTTCGGTCGGCGACTGCCGGGTCGAACGCCGCGGAGCCGTTGCCCGCTCGGCCCGCTCCTGCGCCGCCGCGGTCTTTGCCTCCGCAGCAGCGGTCTTGGCGTCGAGTTCGGCCTGCCTGGCCTCCGCCTCGGTTGCCTGGCGTTCCTGCGTCTTCTTGGTCAGCACTTCGAACGCCGACTCGCGGTCCACCGCGGTGTCGTACACGCCCGCCACGGGCGAATTGGCGATCACCGAGCGGCGTTCCTCCGGCAGCAGCGGTCCCACCTGCCCCGACGGCGGCCGGATCAGCGTCCGCCCGACAATCGAGGGAATGCCCTTCTCCTCCAGCACCGAGACCAGCGCCTCACCCGTAGCGAGCTGGGTGATCACCTCGGCGGTCGAGAAAGCCGGGTTGGGGCGGAACGAGTCCGCTGCCATCCGCACCGCCTTCTGCTCCTTGGGCGTATAAGCGCGGAGCGCGTGCTGCACGCGGTTCGAGAGCTGCGCCAGCACTGCATCGGGGATATCGATCGGGTTCTGCGTCACGAAATAGACGCCAACGCCCTTCGAGCGCACCAGCTTCACCACCTGCTCCACCTTGTCGACCAGCGCCTTGGGCGCGTCATCGAACAAGAGGTGCGCCTCGTCGAAGAAGAACACCAGCTTGGGCTTGTCCGGGTCGCCCACTTCCGGCAGCACCTCGAACAGCTCCGACATCAGCCACAGCAGGAACGTCGCGTAGAGCCTCGGCGAGCGCATCAGCTCGTCGGCAGCGAGGATCGAGACGTACCCTTTGCCGTCGGTGGTGGTGCGCATCAAATCCTGGATATCGAGCGCCCGCTCGCCGAAGAACTGGTCGCCGCCCTGCTGCTCGAGCACCAGCAGCGAACGCTGCACCGCACCCACCGTCGCCGAGGCGACGTTGCCGTACTGCACCGAGATATCCTTGGAATTGTTGGCGATTTCCACCAGCAGCGCCCGCAGGTCTTTCAGGTCGAGCAGCAGCAGCCCGTTATCGTCGGCATATTTGAAGGCGATGTTCAGCACGCCTTCCTGGGTGTCGTTGAGATCGAGAATGCGGCTCAGCAGCAGCGGCCCCATCTCGGAAATGGTGGTCCGCACCGGATGGCCCTGGCGCCCGAACAGGTCCCAGAAGATCACCGGGAATTTGCTCGCGGCGTAGTCGGTGAAGCCGATCTCCTCGGCCCGCTTCACCTGCCAGTCCAGCATCTTGCCCATCGCAGCGACGCCCGACAGATCACCCTTGATATCGGCGGCGAACACCGGCACGCCGGCGGCCGAAAAGCCCTCGGCCATCGATTGCAGCGTCACCGTCTTGCCCGTGCCCGTGGCGCCAGTCACCAACCCGTGCCGGTTGCCATACCTCAGCGCCAGGTATTCCGGCCGGGTGCTTTGGCCGAGATAGATCTTGTCGAGAAGGAGCATGACGCCTCACTGGATTCGGTGGCCGGTAGCGGACTCTATAGCGGCGAGGGGTTTGGCTGCCAAATGAAAGCGGCCCCTCCTCCGAAACGCGCCGGCGTCCGACTTGTCCTCCGTGCCCAAAGATACCCCACCCCTGTCCCCTCCCCGCAAGGGGGAGGGAGACCAAAACACTGAAGCTGGTGAGGGCGTCTCCCTCCCCCCTGCGGGGAGGGGACAGGGGTGGGGGGTGCTCTTCCCGCACCAGCTTGTCCTAAAGCAGATGATGCCCTCCGTGCGAAACCGTACGAATTCAACCCCGCATCCCCTGGGGAAGCCGTCGGATTCGGCAGTTCCCAAACGCCTCCCTCCCCCCTTACACTCCCCCCATGCGTATGAACCGCCGCCACATCATTGCGGGCCTTGCTGCCCTGCCGCTCGCGAGCGCGGTGCGCGCCCAGTCCCTCGATTCGGCGGCCGTCAACCTCACGCCCGGCAGCATGGACGATCAGAGCGGCGCCATGCAGGACGCACTGTTGCGCGCCGCCGCCGAAGGCCGCCCGCTGTTCCTGCAGTCGGGCAGCTATTACGTGCAGAACCTGCAAGTCCCCAGCAATGTCGTGGTCGAAGGCATCCCCGGCGGCACCATCCTCGCCGCGGCCGGCGAGGCACCGGTCATCCGCATTGCCGGCAGCGCCCATGTCAGCTTTTCCGGCGTCACCTTCACCCGTGGCAATGGCGGTCCATCAGGCGCCGACCGCGGCCTCGTCGAGATCGAGGCGAGCGACCACGTCACGCTCAGCAATTGCAGCTTCGTCGGCGGCGCCGCCAATGGCCTCGCCGTGCGCGATGCCGGCGCCGATATCGAGGATTGCGATTTCACCGGCCACGCGCTCGCCGCGATCTTTTCGGTCGATGGCCGCGGCCTCAACATCGCATCCAACCGCGTGAACAAATGCGGCAATGGCGGCTTCCTGATCTGGGGCAGCCAGCCCCGCCACGACGGTTCCGTGATCACCGGCAACACCATTGCCGGCATCGGCAACACCAATGGCGGCAACGGGCAGAACGGCAACGGCATCAACGTTTTCCGCTGCAACGACGTGATCGTTTCCAACAACCAGATCGCCGATTGCGCCTTCACCGCGGTGCGCCTCAACTCGACCAGCAATGTCTCGGTCACCGGCAATGTCTGCCGCAACTCCGGCGAGGTCGCGATCTTCTCGGAGTTCGCCTTCACCGGTTCGGTAATCGCCAACAACGTTATCGATGGCGCCGCCGCCGGCATCTCGATCACCAACCTCGATTCCGGCGGCCGCCTCGCGGTCTGCTCGGGTAATATCGTGCGCAACATCCGCGCACGCTCCGAGGTCAACCCCGACACCAAGCCCTTCGGCATCTATGCCGAGGCCGAAACCAGCATCTCCGGCAACAGCATCGACAACGTCCCCGGCATCGGCATCATGGCCGGCTACGGCACGTTTCTGCGCGACGTGGTGATCGCCGACAACGTGCTCTACGCCACCAACACCGGCATCGGCGTCAGCGTCGTCCAGAACCCATCCCCCGGCCCCGTCACCATCACCGGCAACATCGTCAACGACCCCATCGACTACGCCATCGTCGGCATGGAGTGGGACAAGGTGGTCACCGAGGACCTGGTGAAGGACGCAGCGAAGTACCCGCACGTGACGGTGGCGGACAACTCGGTGACGCGGTCCTAGAGCCGCATCTCTCGGTCGGACCGCCTTCTCCCCTTGAGGGAGAAGGCGGTCCGAAGGGCGGATGAGGGGTATCACATCGCGCGTGATGCGCGATCTAAGCGAAGCGAAGAGCGCCTGAACTGCGTGCAGTTTCAACACTTGTCGACGATTAATACGCTATCTGTTGAAGCTATTGTAAAATAATGATATTCGTTGGCTTCAACAGCGATAGGCGGATTTCGAACCACCATGTTGAACCACTTGATTCCAATAGAGTTTAACAACGATCAGCGCCGCGAGTTCGTCAACACGCAGCAGCGTTTCTCAAGCTGGTCGGATGCTCGCCGCCGCGTGACCGAGTCGCGGGGCTCGATGGTATGGCAGACTACCAAGGGCAGCGACTACCTGGCCCGCAGCTACTACGACAAGGGCGGCGTGCGCCGGCAAACCTCCCTCGGGCCCCGCTCCGCAGAAACCGAGCAGATCAAACGCGACTTTGAAGCCGGCCGCGACGAGGCACGGGCGCGGTTCGACGAGATCGACACGGTCCTGACACGGCAGGCGGCAGTCAACCGAGCCCTCGGCCTGGGCCGCGTGCCATCGACGGGGGCGCGCATCATCCGCCTGCTCGACGACAGTGGTCTGCTCGGAGCAGGCGTGAAAGTCATCGGCACCAACGCGATCTATGCCTATGAGGCGGCGGCCGGTGTCATCGTCGATCCCGGCATCACCGCCACCGGCGATATCGACCTGTTGTTCGATAGCCGCCGCAATGTGCGGTTCGTCGTCTCCGACGACGTACCCAAGCGCTCGCTGATCAAGGTGCTGAAGCAGGTCGATAAGACCTTCGCGCGCAGCGGCAATGCCTACCGGGCAGCCAACGCGCAAGGCTACATGGTCGATCTCATCAAGCCCCTGCGCGATCCGCCCTGGAAGCCCGACACGAGCAAGATCGGCGAGGTCGATCCCGACGACCTAACGGCCGCCGAGATCGAGGGGTTGGTGTGGCTTGAGAACGCTCCCAGCTTCGAGCATATGGTCATCGACGAGCGCGGCCAACCATTAAGGCTGGTCGCTACCGATCCGCGAGCCTGGGCGGTGCATAAGCATTGGCTGTCGCATCGCGCTGACCGCGATCCAATCAAGCGTCGCCGCGACGCCGATCAGGCGGCCGTCGCGGCGTTCTTGGTGAAGACCCACTTTCCTCACCTGCCGTTCGTACCAGAGGATCTCAAGGCGATGCCCCGGGACGTCATCGACGCCGCCGCACACCTGTTCGGCTGACGCGCTTAAGCCGCGCGCATCTCGCCCACATCAAGCCCGCGCACGTTCCGCACCACCTGCCGCGCGAACTTTTCCAGCACGGCCTTCTGCCCCGCATCGGGGTCGGCGAAGCGCAGCAGCAGGTTGGCGACCAGGGTCTGGCTCGCCAGCATGTTGCCGTCCTCGATCTTCAGCGCATAGCCCCAGCCCTTGTCGCGGATAGCACCGCACTGCACGCCCTCGGCCCCGCCCTTCTGCATAACGCGGCCGCCGAACGCCTCCATCACCAGCGTGTCGAGGTGCCCTGTCCCCGCCACCAGTAGCGGGTGGCTGGTCGCTGCATCGAAGATCCGCTTGGCGGCGCTGCCGAGTTCGGCCGGCAGGCCCTCGCCCGTCGCCATCCGCGCAAAACCGCGCGCAAAGCCCGAAAGCGGCGCGGCCCAGGTGGGGATCGAGCAGCCATCGGTGCCGCAGCGGTCCTCGCTCAGCGGCTCGCCGATCACCGTCTCGATGGCCTTGCGCACCGCCACCTGTACCGGATGCCCGCGCGTCACATAATCATGCGTGTCGACGCCCAGCGCCCGCGCCACGCTCAGCATGCCCGAGTGCTTGCCCGAGCAGTTGTTGTGCAGCTGGCTTGGCTCCAGCCCATGCGCCCGCAGCGCCTCACGCGCCTTGCCGTTGCTCGGCTGGTGCGCGCCGCATTCGAGATCGTCGGCATTGAGCCCGATATGGCCAAGGAAATGCGTCACCCCCGAGACATGCACATCCTCGCCATGGTGCGAGGCGCAGGCCAGCGCCAGTTCCTCGTCATCAAGCCCGAACCGGTCGATGGCGCCCGAGGTCACCATGGCCAGCGCCTGCATCGAC
>JBKJMF010000351.1:0-3424 GCA_046596525.1 Devosia sp.
CCGCTGCCCATCTCCCCCTTGGCGGGGGAGAAGGCGAAAACTTGGGCTTAGCCCTTCGCTAAGCCTTAGTTTTCGCCAGAGAGGGGGTGCGGAGCCATCGTGCCCCCCACGATCCCCTCTCTGGCGAAAACTAAGGCTTAGCGAAGGGCTAAGCCCAAGTTTTCGCTTTCTCCCCCGCCAAGGGGGAGATGGGCAGCGGCGCGTGGGGCTTAGATCCGTCCCCGGATCTCCGGCCGCACCTTCTCTTGGTACCAACCGGCCAGTTCCTCGGCCAAAGCCGGTTCCACCGGGTCGCGCTTCGTCGCGTCAACGTTTGCCTTGAGCTGATCCGGCCGCGTCACGCCCGCGATGATGGTCGAGACCGCCGGCTGATCGAGGATCCAGCGCAGGGCGAACTGGCTCAGCGGGTAGTTCGGGGCCATCTGCTTGATCTGCTCGGCGAACGCCACGCCCTTTTCGAACGGCAGGCCGGAGAACGTCTCGCCGACGTTGAACTTCTCGCCGTTGGCGTTGAAGTTACGGTGGTCGGTGGCGGCGAACGTGGTGTCCTTGTTCCACTTGCCGGACAGCAGGCCCGAGGCCAGCGGCAGGCGGACGATGATGCCGACATTGCGCTTGGTGGCTTCCGGGAACACCTCGGTGATGTAGTCCTGGCGGAACAGGTTGAAGATGATCTGCAGCGTGGTCAGGCCATCGGCCTTCAGCGCGATCAGCGCTTCCTCGACGTTTTCGACGCTGGCGCCCCAGTGCCGCAGCATGCCCTCGGCGCGGAGGTCATCCATGATGTTGAAGACTTCGCCGTCGGCGAGCACCTCGATGGGGATGGTATGGAGCTGTGCCAGGTCGAGGGTTTCGACGCCGAGGCGTTTGAGCGAGCCGGCGAGGCTTTCCTTGATCTTCTTGCGGTTGTAGCCGGTCTTGTTGGGGAAGATGTCGCCGTTGCGGCCGAGCTTGGTGGCGACGAACACACCCTTCTTGTCCTTGAATTCGCCGATGCGCTGCTCGGATTGGCCGCCACCATAGACGTCGGCGGTATCCCAGAAATTGACCTCGACGCTGCGGGCGGTCTTCAGGATCTCGTTCGCCGTCTCGTCGCTGAGCTGGCCGAAACTCTCGCCCAGCTGCCAGGTGCCGAGACCGATTTCCGAGACCTCGTAGCCGGTCTTGCCGAGTTTGCGGATGTTCATCGAGTCCACTCCCGTTTGTCGCGGCGTTTCATAGCCGCTCGGGACTGGAACAGGAAGCGATGCGAATGGACTAGAGCCTAATGCCGTTCCTTCGTCGTCAGGAACTGCACCTTCGGGTAGTCCCGCTCGGCGCGGCCGAGCCACCAGGTGGATTGGGCGAGGTAGACCGGGTCGCCGTATTTGTCCTCGGCCATTTCCAGCTTCTGGGTGGAGATGAAGCGCGCCAGCTCGGCCTTGTCGTCGGAGACGACCCAGCGGGCCAGCTCGAAATTGATCGACTCGAAGCTGATCGGCACGTTGTATTCGGTCTGGATGCGCGACTGCAGCACTTCGAGCTGCAACTGGCCGACCACGCCGACGATGTAGTCGGCGCCCACCATGCGGCGGAAGATCTGCGCCACGCCCTCTTCGGCGAGATCGCTCAGCGCCTTGGCGAGCTGCTTGGTCTTCATCGGATCGGCGAGACGGACGCGGCGGATGATTTCCGGCGCGAAGTTAGGGATACCGGTGACCTTGATGTTGGCGCCCTCGGTGAGGGTGTCACCGACGCTGAGCGCGCCGTGATTGGGGATGCCGACGATATCGCCGGCCACCGCTTCCTCGGCCAGCTCGCGATCGTGGCCGAAGAAGAACATCGGGTTCGACACCGCCATGTCCTTGCCGGTGCGCACGTTCTTGAGCCGCATGCCGCGCTTGAAGGTGCCGGAGCTGAGGCGGACGAAGGCGATGCGGTCGCGGTGGTTGGCGTCCATGTTCGCCTGCACCTTGAACACGAAACCGGAGACCTTGGGATCATCAGGCTGGATCGGCTTGGGCTCGGCCGGCTGCGGGCGTGGCTCGGGCGCCCAGGTGCCGAGGGCGGTCAGCATTTCCGGCACCGAGACGGATTTGAGGGCCGAACCGAAGATCACCGGGGTCAGGTGGCCCGCGAGATAGATCTCGTGATCGAACTCCGGGAAGCCGGCGCGGGCGAGCTCGAGATTCTCGAGGCTGGCCATGATCACCGGGTCCATCGCGAATTCGTTGTCGCGGGCGAGGTCCTCGAGCTTGGTGAAGGTCTTCCAGACTTCGCCGTTCGGCCGCTTCACCACACCTGCGGTGAGATCGACGATGCCCTTGAAATCGACGCCGCCGCCGAGCGGCCAGACCACGGGCGAGACATCGAGTGCCAGGGTCGAAGCGATCTCGTCGAGGATTTCGACCGGGTCCTTGCCCTCGCGATCGACCTTGTTGGCGAAGGTGATGATCGGGATGTCGCGCAGGCGACAGACCTCGAACAGCTTCAGCGTCTGCGCCTCGATGCCCTTGGCGACGTCGATCACCATGATGGCGGCATCGACCGCGGTCAGCGTGCGGTAGGTGTCCTCGGAAAAGTCCGAGTGGCCGGGCGTGTCGAGCAGGTTGAAGGTCAGGCCCAGGTGCTCGAAGGTCATCACCGACGAGGTGATCGAGATACCGCGCTGCCGCTCGATCTCCATCCAGTCCGACCGGGTGGCGCGCTGGTTGGCGCGATGGCGCACCTGCCCCGCCTGCTGGATGGCACCCGACGACGCCAGCAGCTTTTCGGTCAGCGTGGTCTTGCCGGCGTCCGGATGCGAGATGATCGCGAAGGTCCGGCGCGACTGATAGGGCAGCAGTTTGGTGGCGGGCGCCGCCGCGGTCAGGGCGTTCATCGGGATGCTCGAGTATGGAAGGCCGCTACATAGTCGTGTTGCGCGCCGAATGCAAAACAACGGCCGCCCCGAAGGACGGCCGCTGCTGATTCTGCGATGCGTGCGGGCTTAGAACTTGAAGTTCACGCCGGCGGTGACCGCATGGGTGTTCAAGTCGATGGTCGCATCGTCGGTCGGCAGGCTGTACTCGGCCGTACCGTAGTCGGTGTAGCGGTACTGCAGGTCGAGGGAGATCTGCTCGGCAACGGCGATTTCGACACCCGCACCCGCTGTCCAGCCGAAATGCACCTGGGTACTGTCGACGCCATCGTCGCTGGCGGTGGCACCAGCAAAGGCCAGGCCGGCGGTGAGGTAGGGCATGAAGGCGCCGCCGTCGAAGCCGGCCTTGCCGCGGAAGGAGCCGGTCCAGTTGACGTCGAAATCGACGGCATTGCCCGTCTCGTAGCCGCCGATGCCGGCCCAGGCGATGTCGCCCGCGGCACCGAGGATGAAGCCCTGAGCAACAGTGAAGTTAGCGCCGAGAGTCGCGCCGACAGTCCAGCCCGAAAGATCCAGTTCGTCGTC
>JBKJMF010000490.1:0-5317 GCA_046596525.1 Devosia sp.
GCCCTGCGCCATGTCGGGACGGCCGCCGCCGCCCTGCCCGCCGAGCGCCACGGTGGCGAACTTTACCAGCTCACCCGCCGCATACTTTCCGGTGAGGTCGTCGGTGACGCCCACGGCGACCGTACCGCGGCCGTCTTCGCCCTTGAGCACAACCGTAACCACGCCCGAACCGATCCGCTTCTTCTCGGTATCGACGAGACCCTTCACGTCCTTAGCCGAAATGCCCTCGACGGCGCGGCCGACAAAGGTGACGCCGTTGACGCTGTCATCGGCCGCCGGGGCGGTGGCGCCCTGCCCGCCACCCAGAGCCAGCTTCTTTTTGGCATCGCTGAGCGCGCGCTCGGCCTTCTTGAAGTTGTCCTGCAGCGTCTCGATGCGCTCGAGCACCTCATGCGGGCCCGAGCGCAAGAGGTTCGCCGCGCTCTCGACGATCCGCACATGGTCGTTGCCGCGATGCCGCGCCGCCTTGCCGGTCACCGCCTCGAGACGGCGCACGCCGGCGGCGACGCCGCCCTCGGCCACCACCGAGATCAGCCCGATATCGCCGGTGCGGCGCGCATGCGTGCCGCCGCAGAGTTCGACCGACCAGCCGAGCCCGTTACCGGTGGGGAGGCCCATCGAGACCACGCGCACTTCATCGCCGTACTTTTCGCCGAACAGCGCCCGGGCGCCGGAGGCCTTGGCGTCATCGACGCTCATCAGGCGGGTCTCGACCGGGGTGTTCTGCAGCACGATGTCGTTGGCGATGTCTTCGATCTCCGCCAACTCCTGCGGCGAGATCGCCTTGGTGTGGACGAAGTCGAACCGCAGCCGGTCCGGTGCGACCAGCGAGCCGCGCTGCGCCACATGATCGCCGAGCACGATGCGGAGCGCTTCGTGCAGCAGGTGGGTCGCCGAGTGGTTGGCGCGGATCGCGGTGCGGCGGGCGCGATCGACATGCAGCGCGAGGCCGAGGCCGCGCTTCAGCGTACCCTCGTCGACCTTCACATGGTGCGCGAACACACCGTGATGCTTGCTGGTCTCGGTGACCGTCACCGCGACGCCATCGGCCGCAAGCCGGCCGGTGTCGCCGACCTGGCCGCCGCTTTCGCCGTAGAACGGCGTCTGGTTGAGCACGACGAAGCCTTCGTCGCCTGCCTTGAGGCTGTCGACTTCCTTGCCGTCCTTCACCAGGGCGACGATCTCGCCTTCCGCGTCCTCGGTCTCGTAGCCGAGGAACTCGGAGGGACCGACCTTGTCGGCGATCGCGAACCAGACCAGGTCGGTCGCGGCTTCGCCGGAACCAGCCCAGCTCTTCCGCGCCTCGGCCTTCTGCGCCTGCATGGCGGCATCGAAGCCGACCGTGTCGACGCTGATGCCGCGGGTGCGCAGCGCATCCTGCGTCAGGTCGAGCGGGAAGCCGAACGTGTCGTAAAGCTTGAACGCGGTACCGCCAGCGAGCACGCCGCCTTCACCGAGTTCCTTGGTCTCGTCGGCAAGGATCTGCAGGCCGCGGCCGAGGGTCTTGAGGAAGCGGTTCTCCTCGAGTTCGACGGTCTCGGTGATCATCGCTTCACCGCGCACCAGCTCGGGATAGGCCTGGCCCATCTCGCGCACCAGCGTCGGGACGATCTTGTGGATCACCGGCTCGCTGGCGCCGAGCAGCGTCGCGTGGCGCATGGCGCGGCGCATGATGCGGCGCAGCACGTAGCCGCGCCCTTCGTTCGAGGGCAGCACGCCCTCGGCGATGAGGAAACTCATCGAGCGCAGGTGATCGGCAATAACGCGCAGGCTGGCATTGCTGCTCTCGCCATCAAAGCCGATGGCCTGCTGCGCCGAGGCGATCAGCGCCTTGAACAGGTCGATCTCGTAATTGTTGTTGGTGCCCTGCATCACCGCGGCGACGCGCTCGAGCCCGGCACCGGTATCGATCGAGGGACGCGGCAGCCCGGTGCGCGAGCCGTCGGCGGCCTGCTCGAACTGCATGAACACGAGGTTCCAGATCTCGACGAAACGGTCGCCGTCTTCCTCGGGCGTGCCCGGGGGGCCACCCCAGTACTTGTCGCCGTGATCGTAGAAGATTTCCGAGCACGGACCACACGGGCCGGTATCGCCCATCTGCCAGAAGTTCGACTTGGCGCCGAGCCGCACGATGCGCTCCTCGGGCAGCCCGGAAATCTTCTTCCAGAGCGCCATCGCCTCGTCGTCGTCCTCGTAGATCGTCGCGGTGAGCTTCTCCTTGGGTAGGCCCCACTCCTTGGTCAGGAGGTTCCAGGCCAGCTCGATGGCGTGCTCCTTGAAGTAGTCGCCGAACGAGAAATTGCCGAGCATCTCGAAGAAGGTATGGTGGCGCGCCGTGAACCCGACATTGTCGAGGTCATTGTGCTTGCCGCCGGCACGCACACATTTCTGCGAACTGGTCGCCCTCGAATACGGGCGCTTCTCGACCCCGGTGAAGACGTTCTTGAACTGCACCATGCCGGCATTGGTGAACATCAGCGTCGGATCGTTCCGCGGCACCAGCGGGCTCGATGCGACTTCCTCGTGACCGTTCTTGGCAAAGTAGCCGAGGAAGCTGGACCGGATATCGTTCACGCTCGTCATGACGGGTCTCTTACAGACAAATGGCGAGGCCGCGGCCCCGCCAAGAACAACAGGAAAGGCCTTCTATCGCGGGGCTTGCAGTGATGTCCAGCGCGGGGGCGAGATTGATGGACGGAGTTGTGTTCGCCTCTACTCTCCACACCCGCGATGTCATCCCTGCCAAAGCAAGGACCCAACTCCTTGTTGGCACGGGGGTGGCGTGGGTCCCAGCTTTGGCTGGATGACAGCCGGTGTGGTTGGAGGCTCAGCGTCCCGATCAACCAACACACTCGATGTCATCCCGGCGCAGGCCGGGATCCATCCTGAAGTGTTTCGGCTTGTGCGCTGGAGCCGAGATATCTCAGGATGGGCCCCGGCCTTCGCCGGGGTGACACCGTGGGTGGGGATGGTGCGGTGCTTTTCCCAGCGCAAGCGAACAGGCCCGACAGCCCATGGGCTTCGGAGGTTTCAAAGAACCTTCCCCTTGTCGAGGAAGACGAAGCGGGACCGGCGAGGCGTTTGCCCCGATGCGGTAGTCCGCGAATGAAATGAGGCTCACGCCTCGCCGGCCGGCCGGGAGTTTGTGGCTTGGCTCCAGCGGGCTTCGGGATCTCCCGATGCCGCATCGCCTGACCTGGGTACAGCCTGCCGGTCCAGATCCTGAGGCCGAAGCCTCGACGTTTCCAGACAGGCGGTCCCGGCTCCCGTGTGCACGAGAACCCTGGTCAGCGGCAGGTCCGTCACATGGACCTGCCCGGCGTAAGAACAGCGGCTTGGCTGTTGGTGACAGCCCGGCCGGCCGGAGTTTGGGCCTGAAGCAGCACGACTGCCACCCCACCCGGTCTCCACCGCACCAACCACTCGTCATGATCTCGCTTCGGTGCAGCTGATGGGCACAGAGTCGCATGGGTGGGGACGAGGGGGATAAGTCGGGAGAAGATTCTCTCAGTGCATTGAAATCACTGGCATCATGGCTCCGCTCACCCCCTCCCAACCTCCCCCGTCGGAGGGGAGGTGCCGCTCCGAGCGTGGGGCTAGATCTAGCCCCACCCACCAGCCGTGATCCCGGCGGAAGCCGGGACCCAGTGCTCCGACCGATCCACTCGCGCCGACCCGTCCGTACCTTGCTGTGAAAGACCGGATGGGTTCACACCGGCCCAACCCTCCGCGCAGTGGGTCCCGGCTTCCGCCGGGATGACGACCGGTGGAGTTCGAAAGTCGAGCTCCAAAAGAAAAAGGGCGCCACATGGGCGCCCTTGAAATTCAGTGCTCGCGTGAGCCGATCACGCCTCGCCGTCGTCGGCCTCGTCGCCTTCCGGAGCGGCCAGCAGGGCTTCACCGAGGATGCCGGAGCTCTCGCGAACACCCTTTTCGATCTGATCGGCGATCTGCGGGTTGTCCTTGAGGAACTGGCGGGAATTCTCGCGCCCTTGTCCGAGCCGCTGGCTGTCGTAGGAGAACCAGGCGCCGGACTTCTCGACGAGGCCCGACTTGACGCCGAGATCAAGCAATTCGCCGGTCTTCGAGATACCTTCGCCATACATGATGTCGAACTCGACCTGGCGGAACGGCGGAGCCAGCTTGTTCTTGACCACCTTGACACGGGTCTGGTTGCCGATGACTTCCTCACGCTCCTTGATCGCGCCGATGCGACGGATATCGAGGCGGACCGAGGAATAGAACTTCAGCGCGTTGCCACCCGTGGTGGTCTCGGGCGAGCCGTACATCACGCCGATCTTCATGCGGATCTGGTTGATGAAGATCACCGTGGCCTTCGACTTCGAAATCGAGCCGGTCAGTTTGCGCATCGCCTGGCTCATCAGGCGGGCCTGCAGGCCCGGCATCGAATCGCCCATCTCGCCTTCGAGTTCGGCCTTCGGCGTCAGCGCCGCCACCGAGTCGACGACGAGGATATCGACGGCGCCGGAGCGCACCAGCGTGTCGGTAATCTCCAGCGCCTGCTCGCCGGTATCGGGCTGAGAGATCAACAGCTCATCGACTTTCACGCCGAGCTTCCTGGCGTAGATCGGGTCGAGCGCATGCTCTGCATCGATGAAGGCAGCGATGCCGCCGTTCTTCTGTGCCTCGGCGATCACGTGCAGCGCCAGCGTCGTCTTGCCCGAGCTTTCCGGCCCGAAAATCTCGACGATACGGCCCTTGGGCAACCCGCCGATGCCCAGCGCGATATCGAGACCCAGCGAGCCAGTGGAAATCGCCTCGACCTGGGCAATGGCGCCCTCGCCGAAGCGCATCACCGTGCCCTTGCCGAAATTCCGCTCGATCTGGCTCAGCGCTGCAGCCAGCGCCTTCTCCTTATCCATCGATCCCTCAATAACCCGCAGTGGCGTCACAGCAGCAGCCATAACCGTCTCCCCTTATTCCACTTCGGTCCGCGCCGCGCAAACCGATATCTGTCCATCTAATGTACGCAGTTTGTTCTCATTTTGTTTCCAAAACGTCAAGGGGGACTGTGCGGTAGTGTCTCAGTTTGAAAAGGGTTTTCCCGCGAATCGGGTCCCGCTCATTGGGAACACCAATGTTAGCGGAACGGGGGGAGAACACCGAGCCGCGCTTGACTCGACCAGTGCGCGTAAAGATGGTCGCTCCCATAAATCTGGGCGCGGCCATTTGTCTTTCGCAACTCAACGTCAGAAATACATTCAGCGTGGCACACTGGGCGGCGAGTCTGTTACTCTGAGGTGGGTTGAAGGCGACCCGCGCACCGACTGCCCCCTGAAGGGCCGTCGGTTGTTAA
>JBKJMF010000570.1:0-6279 GCA_046596525.1 Devosia sp.
GTCCGCTGCACCGAAGCGAGATCATGACGAGTGGTTGGTGCGGAGGAGACCGGGTGGGGTGGCAGTCGTGCTGCCTCAGGCGGAAACCATCACGGCAAGGACCGGTTCGCCGGTCAAGCCGCTAGTCAACGCGAGGGTGAGCCGGATGCAGGCTCATCCAGGGTTGGAAGGTCTCCATGCATAAGGGGACCGGGTGGAGGCGGGCGGGCCGGACCCCATTGGGTCGCCGACGTTCAAGGCCCACCAGCCTCGCCATGCGGCAGGGGATGCGCCCCGGCCCTAGGTGGCATAGGCCCAAAACCCCGGCCGGCCGGCGAGGCGTGAGCCTCTTCATTCGCGGACTAACCGCTACGGGGCAAACGCCTCGCCGGTCCCGCTTCGTCTCCTCGAACTCCGAGGCCGCAAGGCTGTCGGACGCATGAACTTGCGGCGAACTTGTTGGCGCTGCTTTGCCCGTGCTAGACACGCCGCCTTGCCGGCATGTCGTCGGTGCAATCCCAATTCTGGAGATGAAAATGATCAAGGTGACGTTCCCCGACGGTGCAGTACGCGACTATGCGCGTGGCACCACCGGGACCACCGTGGTCGAGGGCATCTCCCCCAGCCTCGCCAAGAAGACGGTCGCCATGAAGTGGAACGGGGTCCTGTCGGACCTCAGTGATCCGCTCGAGGACGACGGCAAGATCGAGTTCGTGATGCGCGACAGCGTCGACGGGCTCGGGCTGATCCGCCACGACTCGGCGCACGTGCTCGCCGAAGCGGTGCAGGAACTATGGCCGGAGACGCAGGTCACCATCGGCCCGGTGATCGAGAACGGCTTCTACTACGACTTCAAGCGCGACGTGCCGTTCTCCGAAGACGACTTCCCGGCCATCGAAAAGAAGATGGCCGAGATCGTGGCGCGCGGTGCCGCCTTCACCAAGGAAGTGTGGACGCGGGAGGAGACCAAGCGGGTCTTTGCCGCCAAGGGCGAGACGTTCAAGGTCGAACTGGTCGACGCCATTCCGGCCGACCAGATGATCAAGATCTACAAACAGGGCCAGTGGTTCGACCTCTGCCGCGGCCCGCATATGCGTTCGACCAAGGACATCGGCACGGCCTTCAAGCTGACCAAGGTGGCCGGCGCCTACTGGCGTGGCGACAGCAATAACCCGGTGCTGAGCCGCATCTACGGTACTGCCTTCGCCAACCAGAAGGAGCTCGACGAGTACCTCCACATGATCGAGGAGGCCGAGAAGCGCGACCATCGCAAGATCGGCCGCGACCTCGACCTGTTCCATCTGCAGGACGAGGCGCAGGGCTCGGTGTTCTGGCACCCGAAAGGCTTCGTGCTCTACAACCAGATGGAAGAGTACATACGCCGCCGGGTGAACGCGAACGGCTACAACGAGGTGAAAACCCCGCAGCTGATGTCGTCCAAATTCTGGGAGGCCTCGGGCCACTGGGGCAAGTACCGCGAGAACATGTTCGTGGTACCCGACGAGGTGCCCGGCACCGAGGAAGAAGGTCCTGTCCTCAGCGGCAAGTCGGAGCTCATGGCGCTGAAGCCGATGAACTGCCCGGCCCACATCCAGATATTCAACCAGGGCATCAAGAGCTACCGTGACCTGCCGCTCCGCATGGCGGAGTTCGGCTGCTGCCACCGCAACGAGGCGCACGGCGCGCTGCACGGGTTGCTGCGCGTCCGCCAGATGACCCAGGACGACGCCCATATCTTCTGCACCGAGGAGCAGATCCAGGGCGAGACCGAGCGGTTCGTCCATCTGCTGTACTCGGTGTACGGGCACATGGGCTTCGATAACGTGGTGATCAAGCTCGCGACGCGGCCGGAGAAGTTCGGCGGCACCATCGAGCGCTGGGACGCGGCCGAGAAGGCGCTGGGCGATGCGCTCCGGGCCACCGGCTACGACTTCGTCATCGCCGAAGGGGAGGGCGCCTTCTATGCGCCCAAGCTCGAGTTCCACCTGAAGGACGCCATCGGGCGCTCCTGGCAGGTGGGCACGCTGCAGCTCGACTACGTGCTGCCCGAGCGGTTGAACGCCACCTACGTGGCGGAAGACGGCTCGCGGAAGTACGCGGTGATGCTGCACCGGGCGATTCTCGGCTCGCTCGAGCGCTTCATCGGCATGATGATCGAGCACTATGCCGGCAAGATGCCGATGTGGCTGGCGCCGGTGCAGGTGGTGGTCGCGACCATCGTCTCCGAAGCCGACGACTATGCCAGGAAGCTGGTCGCTCAGCTGAACGCCGGCGGCATCCGGGCCGAACTCGACGTGCGCAACGAGAAGATCAACTACAAGGTGCGCGAGCACTCGGTGCAGAAGGTGCCGCTGATGTTCGTGGTGGGCAAGCGCGAGGCCGAGGAAGGCAGCGTGTCGGTTCGCCGCCTCGGCACTGAAGGCCAGAAGGTGATGCCGGCGACAGACGCGATCGTCGAGCTGATGGCGGAAGCCGTGCCGCCCGACCTGAAGCAGAAACAAGCTGCCTGACGCAGATCGTATGGATGGGGCCGCTGATGCGGCCCCATTTGGGTTACGTCAGTGCTTCGATTTCGGGGCAGTTGTCCGCGACGAGAATGACCTCGCCCTGCCTCAGGGCGACCATGCTGACGATCTCGTAGTCGCATCCATCGCTGCCTTCGACCAGCGAGCCCTGGTCGAGCTGCTCGCAATAGCCGCCCGGACGCTTGTAACCCTCGGGCGCGTCGGGCTGGCACAGCGGGTTGGTCGACGAACCCGCGAGCGCGGGAGTGGCGACGGGGAAGGCGGCCGCCGACGCGAGCAGCAGGGCAACGGCAAGGATCTTCTTCAAGGTTCTCTCCTGAGTAGTTTGGCCAGGAAGCTGGCAAAGGAAGCGGCGTTAGTTTGCCGCGAATGGGAGAGACCTATTGGGGCCGCGATGAAGCGAACCCGAACCGGCCGTTCAACGTCGGTTCATGATCATCATACGACTTATGATTCGTTTTGCGCTGCGTCAGGCCCGAAACGCAGAAAAGGCCCGTCCGGATGGATGGGCCCTTAAGATGGTCGTTGTCGCCTTATTCAGGCGGCGGCGATGTGGATGGTGATGCGGCGGCCGTTGCCGGCGGGCACGGCCGGCGCTGTGCGGCAGAGCAGGCGGGCCGGCGTGTCGCCGACGCTGCGATAGGCGAACCAGGACTTGGCGGGAATGCGGACGAAAGCGCCGGCCGGGACGTATCCGCTGGCGCCATTGACCATCACGTCGAGCGTGCCCTCTTTCACCACCAGCACGGTCTCGGCCAGCTCATGCTGATGCGGGCCGACCTGAGCCTGTGGAGGCAAGCTGTGCTCCTGCGCCTGATACTGGAAACCAGCACCGCACGGGTTAGCGACGTGAATGACGCGGTCATCCGCGATGAAGAATGCATGCCTCGACATAGCGAGTCCCCCCAAGGGACATGAGCCTGAAACGTGCTGCCACACCTAAGATAGAGCAGATGAACGGCATTTGAATAGGAGGGAGCAGCGAAGGCCTGCTGCAGTCCGCGGCTTAGCGGATTGCCAGGTCCCGAAACTGCACGCCAAGTTCCTTCACGGCGCGCCAGATCACGATGCAGGCCTGCGGACGGACCTTGTCGACCACAAGGTCGAAGGTGCGGGGGATGCGGGTCACGGAGGCGACTTCGAGCTTGGCGCCGGTCTCCGACAGGTTGCGGATGATGCATCGTATCCGCGTGCGTCCGCCATCGAAGACGATGGTCGCTTCGATCACGGTGTTGCGTCGCGGCGTCAGCCGCTTCTCGAGACGGATGTCCAAGCTCAAACCCCCAAAGCCGATGCGGACAATGCCCGATGCGGTGTTGGGGAAATGCTTACGGAATGGATAAAGTTGCGTGACGAGTTGCCTATTGCAATCCTGCGAGACGCAGACCTTGCAGGTAGCGCGCCAGCAGCGACGGATACATGAAGCGTAGTCCGTCCCCGATCGAGGCGATGGTGACATCGGGGTGGGCGCGCTGGAACTGCTCGAGCGCATCGCGCGCCGCGGCGAGGTCACCCTGGTGAGCATGGTAGACGGCAAGGTCGCGATACGGCC
This sequence comes from Devosia sp., assembly GCA_046596525.1. Lineage (GTDB taxonomy): Bacteria > Pseudomonadota > Alphaproteobacteria > Rhizobiales > Devosiaceae > Devosia_A. The sequence goes on from JBKJMF010000570.1 coordinate 4,057, forward strand.
AGGTGAGGCCGGGGCGCTCGGACATGGCGCGCTGGGCCCAGGCGATTGCCTGTTGAGGCCTGCCGGCGGCGAAATTGGCCAGCCCCATCCCCAGGTGCACGTTGAAGGCGAACGGATCCATCGGCGAAAGCCGGGCGGCCCGTTCGAAGGCAGCGAGCCCCTCCTCTGGGTGCCGAGGTAGACGTGGCCCCAGCCGCGACGCATCCAGGCCCAGGCGTGGTTGGGATCGAGTTCGAGTGCGCGGTCGGTAAAGGTGGCTGCCTGTACCACATCGCCGCCAAGCATCATCATGGCGGAGGCGAGGGCGGTGAGCGCGGTAGGGTCGTCGGCGACGTGCTGCGAAGCGGTCTCAACCAGCGCGGAGGCGATACGCCGCTCCGCCGCGAAGTCCGTAGTCCAGTTGTAAGCGACCTGCTGGCCGTGAGCCCACGCGGCCAGCGCCGCGGCGAGCCCGTAGCGAGGTTCGAGCCCCAACGCTCGCGTGAGCAGCGTGATGGCTTCGCGATTGTCTTCGGGGCTGTGCGACCAGAGATGGGGAAAGGAGCGCATCACCAGGTCGTAGGCTGCGAGGGTGTCGGGACGCTTCTTCCGAGCGCGCTCGACCTCGGCGCGACGAATCGAAGGCTGGATGGCGCTCGCCACTTCGGCCGCCATCCGATCCTGCAGATCGAAGAGATCGGCAACGGCGCCGTCAATCTTGTTGGACCAAATGTGGCTTCCGGCGTCCGATTCGACGAGTTGGGCCGTAATGCGAACCCGTTCGCCAACGCGGCGGACCGAGCCCTCGACGACGTAACGCACCCCGAGTTCACGCCCGATCTGGCGGATGTCGATGCCGGCGCGGCCCTTGTAGGTGAAGGCCGAGTTGCGGGCGATGACGAAGAAGTCCTTCACCCGGCTCAGGGTAGCTGTGATCTCCTCGACCACGGCATCGGCGAAATAGCTCTGGTCGGCCTCGCCCGAGAGGTTGTCGAACGGCAGTACGACGACCGAGGGCCGGTTGCTGGGCGGCGACGGGGGTGGTGAGTCTACCTGCTGCGGGCGCGCCACACCGGCAGGGTGCCAGGCGTAGATGCGCACCGTCTTGGTGATATTCTTGAGCTCGGTCGGACCCATGTCGATGAACGGCAGCTCGATGGTGCCGTCGAGATACTGGTACATCCACTTGGTGATGCACATGCCGCCGGCCGGCGAATGGCTCTGCACCCGCACCGCGAGGTTGATGCCCGAGCCGTAGAGATCGTTGCCGGCCACCAGCACGTCAGCCAGCACGATGCCGGCCCGCACTTGGAACATCTCGCCGCCCGGCGCGTGGATCTTGCGTTCGTGGATCTGGCGCTGCAGGTCGGCAGTCCATTGCACGGCCGCCACGACGCTGTTGAACTCGGCGAGCAGCCCGTCGCCCATGGTCTTGAAGACCTTGCCGCCCGCTGCCCCGATGGTGCGCGTAATCAGCCGATCGTAGACCCGCTGCACAAGGCGGAGGGTCTGACGTTCACTGCGCTCGACAAGGCGGGAATACCCCACGATGTCCAGCGATACGATCGGGACCAATCGGCGGTCGGGCTGAGCCATTATGTGCGCTTCTGCTGCAAGCCTTCGCTCTATAGCACTGTGAAATGTAGCGGAGATAGCGGGCGCGCGGGGTACTTGCGAACAATTCGCGAAGAGCAGCCATGCAACTGAATTGGCGCCCGCTTATGCGGCGGGCTGACACGCCGCTGCGCGGTCGAGCAGCAGGATGCGCTCGTGTTCATTGCGGGTGAGGTCCGCGGCGCGCTCGAACTCGAGGCGAGCCTCGCCAAGCCGTCCCAGTTTCACCAGGAAATCACCGCGGACACTGGGGAGCAGGTGGTAGTTTCGCAGCGCCGGATCGCCCGCGATCGCATCCAGAATGACCAGACCGGCAGCGGGGCCGAAGGCCATGGAGTGCGCCACGGCACGGTTCAGTTCGATCACCGGGCTCGGGGTGACAGTGGCGAGGACGTCGTAAAGCCCCGCAATGCGATTCCAATCCGTCTGGTCGGCCCGCCGGGCGCGGGCATGGCATGCAGCGATGGCGGCTTGCAGCGAATAGGGGCCGCGACGACCCAGGCTCTCGGCCCGCTCGAGCGCCGCAAGGCCGCGGCGGATCAGCATCTGGTCCCAAAGCGCCCGGTTCTGCTCGAGCAGCAGCACCGGCTCGCCATTGGGGCCGATGCGGGCGCGCAGGCGGGAGGCCTG
>JBKJMF010000036.1:0-2786 GCA_046596525.1 Devosia sp.
CCCGGCTACACCGAGATCAGCGGCGTCTGCACGCATCCCGATGCCCGCGGGCGAGGCTGCGGCAGCCGTCTGTCGCGCCTGGTCGCCACCCGGATCGCCGCAAGGGGCGATACGCCCATCCTTCATGCCTATGCCGGCAATCACGACGCCATCCGCCTCTACGAGTCGCTGGGCTTCGAACTTCGCCGCCGCATGATGGCGACCGTGCTGCGCCGCGTTTAGACTTGTTGCTCCGCGACTTTCCCTTCGCTAGAAGGCCCGCCAGCTTCCCCCTCATCACGCAAGAGAAATCATCCCGATGGCGCGTCAGTTCATTTATCACATGCAGGGCCTGTCGAAATCCTATGCCGGCGGCAAGAAGGTTCTCGACAACGTTCACCTGTCTTTCTACCCGGACGCCAAGATCGGCGTGCTCGGCCCCAACGGTTCCGGTAAATCGACGCTGCTGCGCATCATGGCCGGCCTCGACACCGAGTTCACCGGCGAAGCCTGGGCCGCCGATGGCGCCAAGATCGGCTACCTGCCGCAGGAGCCGCAGCTCGATCCGGCGCTCAACGTGCTCGGCAACGTCATGACCGGCGTCAAGGAAAAGAAGGACATCATCGACCGCTACAACGAGTTGATGATGAACTACTCCGACGAGACCGCCGACGAGGCGACCAAGCACCAGGACGTCATCGACAACCAGAACCTGTGGGACCTCGAATCGCAGGTGGAAGTCGCCATGGAAGCGCTCGGCTGCCCGCCCAGCGATTCCGACGTCACCACGCTCTCGGGTGGCGAGAAGCGCCGCGTGGCGCTGTGCGCACTGCTGCTCAGCAACCCCGACCTGATCCTCCTCGACGAACCCACCAACCATCTCGACGCCGAGACCACCGCGTGGCTGGAAAAGCACCTGCGGGATTTCGCCGGCGCCGTGCTGATCATCACCCACGATCGCTACTTCCTCGACAACGTCACCGGCTGGATCCTCGAGCTCGACCGCGGTAAGGGCGTGCCCTACGAGGGCAACTACTCCGCCTATCTCGAAGCCAAGACCAAGCGCTTCGCCCAGGAAAAGAGCGAAGACGCTGCTCGCATGAAGGTGCTGGAAAAGGAAAAGGAATGGATGGGGCAGTCGCCGCAAGCGCGGCAGTCCAAATCCAAGGCGCGCCTCAAGGCCTATGACGAACTGGTCAAGATCAACGACGCGCGCACGATGTCCTCGACGGCGCAGATCATCATCCCGCCGGGTGAACGGCTGGGCCAGAACGTCATCGACATCGAGGGCATCTCGAAGTCGTACGGCGATCGCTTGCTGATCGACAACCTCAGCTTCAAGCTGCCGCCGGGCGGCATTGTCGGCATCATCGGCCCGAACGGCGTCGGCAAGACCACGCTGTTCCGCATGCTCACCGGGCAGGAAAAGCCCGACAGCGGCGAGATCACCGTCGCCGAAAACGTCAACATGGGTTACGTCGACCAGAGCCGCGATACGCTGGCCCCGAACAAGACCGTGTGGGAGGAAATCTCCGGCGGCAACGAAATCCTGATGCTGGGCAAGCGCGAGATGAACTCGCGCGCCTACACCTCGGCCTTCAACTTCAAGGGCGCCGACCAGCAGCAGAAGGTCGGCAACCTCTCAGGCGGCCAGCGCAACCGCGTGCACCTTGCCAAGATGCTGAAGTCGGGCGCCAACGTGCTGCTCCTCGACGAGCCGACCAACGACCTCGACACCGAAACCCTCGCCGCGCTCGAAGAGGCGCTGGAGGAATTCGCCGGCTGCGCCGTGATCATCAGCCACGATCGCATGTTCCTCGATCGCCTGGCCACCCACATGCTGGCCTACGAAGGCGACAGCCACTTCGAGTGGTTCGAGGGGAACTTCGCGGATTACGAGCAGGACAAAATCCGGCGGCTTGGGGCGGACTCGGTCAACCCGCATCGGGTGACGTATAAGAAGCTGACGCGCTGATCGGTTCAATTACCCATGTCGGACACCCGCTTCAGGTTCGCCGTGGGGGACGATGTTCCGGTTTCAGAGACTTGGAGCGTCGCTGTGCGCCGCTCCGACGTCTATTTGATAGCCAGCGTCCATAAGGGCGCCATCAAACTCAGCCTACATGAGAGCGGCGTCTGTCAGCTCGCTATGCTGCCAACCTTCTTTAGCCGACTCTCTGAGCAGCTTCGCGACGGCCCACGGGATCGAACGATCACGCGGTGGACTCGTCATCAAACACCAGAACGCGGAGGCGTACAGGTCGCGGCAATCGTATTTGCTACGAGCGGGCGTTGGTACAGACATGCGCAATCAAAAGGCACCGTCGAGTTTCTCGGGATACCTCCCTCGGGATCGGGCATTCAGGTGGATGTTTGCTATTCGCGCAGCGACCCAAGGGACCATCTGTCCGAATTAGGTGGGGGCTACCAGCTGATGTACTCGCTGAAGCTGGGCACGGGCGACCATGTGGGATTGCTAAGTCGCACAGTAGAAGTGCCGGACGGGTCGCTGAGCTTCCGCCCGCAGCCGGGCTCCGGTGCCATTGGTCTCGGTTTGGGCACAGGCGAGAACCTAGATGATCTCAAAGGAATGTCCGTGCATCAATTTGCACAGGGTCAGGGGGCGGCGATGATCTATTCGTTGCACGACATGCATCTGGCGAAGTTGTCGGTCGCGCCAATAGTCTAGGCGGCCGAGATGCCTCACGAATCGGTCTCCCGGAGTCCCGCCAATCCCACACAAGGCATAGACGCCGCCGAAGCCCTTCCGCTACGAGAGCGCCATCACCACACGGGAAGTGCATCAT
>JBKJMF010000201.1:0-4701 GCA_046596525.1 Devosia sp.
GTGGACGCGGTGCGCGACTGCTTTTCCGGAGCGTTCGGCGAAAGCGGCTCGACCGTGGTGATCGAGGAATATCTCGAGGGCGAGGAGGCAAGCATTTTCGCGCTCTGCGACGGCGAGAGCGTGGTGATGCTGCCGAGCGCCCAGGACCACAAGCGGGTGTGGGATGGCGATCGTGGCCCGAACACCGGCGGGATGGGTGCCTACTCCCCTGCCCCGGTGATGACGCCGGAAATGACCGCTCGGGTGGAAAACGAGATCATCCTGCCGTCGGTACGCCGCATGGCGAAGCGCGGCACGCCGTTCACCGGGGTGCTGTTCGCCGGGATCATGGTGACGCCCAAGGGGCCGAAGCTGATCGAATACAACGTGCGGTTCGGCGACCCGGAGTGCCAGGTGCTGATGCTGCGGCTGAAGTCGGACGCGGTCGACCTGCTGGAAGCGACGGCGCGCGGCACGCTCGCGACAGCGAAGCCGGAGTTCCGCGACGCCGTGGCGCTGACCGTGGTGCTGGCCGCCAAGGGCTATCCGGTCAATCCGGAGACGGGCAGCGAGATCACGGGCATCGAGGGCCTGGATGGCCCGGACCTGGTGGTGTTCCATGCCGGCACGCTGTTGCGCGACGGCAAGCTGCTGGCCAATGGCGGGCGAGTGCTGAACGTGACGGCGCTCGGCGAAACCGTGGCCGAAGCGCGTGACCGCGCCTATGCCGCGGTGGACAGGATCGACTGGCCGGAGGGCTTCTGCCGACGCGATATCGGCTGGCGTGCAGTCGAGAGGGAACTGAAACCGGTTTGAACACCTTATAAACCGGCTGAGCGTACCTTACGTCCTTATCGTGACCCATGAGATGACAGCGCCGGGCGAACCGACGCCGCTACAGCGGCGGGGGCAGGAAATTGTCGACCGCCTGCGCGGTGCGTCTCGCCAACAGACCCATGGGCTGGCGCCTCCGGCGCAACCGCGGATCGGTGTCGCACTGGGTGGTGGATCGGCGCGCGGACTGACCCACATCCCCTATATCGAGGCGATGGACGAGATGGGGCTCAGGCCCCACGTGATCTCAGGCACCTCGATCGGCGCGCTGATCGGCGCGGGCTGGGCCAGCGGCATGAGCGGGGCGGAACTGCGCGATCATTCGTTCTCGGTGCTGGGCACGATGCGGATCATCGCTGGGCGGCTGTGGGGCGCCAAGGTGCGCAACCTCGGCAATTTCTTTCAATCCGGCTTCAACGTGCAACTCGACGCGGTGCAGGTGGTGGACGCGTTCCTGCCCGATGACTTTCCGCTCGAATTCAAGGACTTGCGGACCAAGTTCTACGTGGTGGCGACGGACTTTCAGTCGTGGCACCAGGCGGTGTTTTCGGAGGGGCCGTTGCGCGAGGCGATTGCCGGCTCTATCGCCATCCCAAGCCTGTTCAAGCCGGTGCCGTTCGCCAATCACCTGCTGGTGGATGGCGGCGTGGTGAACCCGCTACCGCTCGACCAGGCGGCGGCGGACACCGACATCCTGATCGGCATCGATGTGAACGGCGATCCGTCGGACCAGCTCAACCGGGTGAATCACAAGGCGCTCGATGTGTGGTTCGGCGCGGCGCAGATCATGATGCATTCGCTGACCGCGCACATGATGGCGGCCTATCCGCCGGATGTGTATGTGCGGCCGCACCTCAACAGTTTCGGCGCGCTGGAGTTCTGGCGGGTGCGCGAGATCGTTGCCCATGTCGAAAAGGACAAGGACAACTTCAAGCGGGCGCTGGATGGGCGGATCGAGTCGTTCCTGACCAAGCAGGAAGAGTCGATGCGGGCTGAGGCGCGGTAGCTACGACCAGCCACCGGCCGTCATCCCGGCGAAAGCCGGGACCCAGTGCTCAGCACTCTCACGCCGCGTATTTCCCTCCGACCTTGCAGTGAAGGACCGGACGGGTTTGTGCCAACCAACGCTCCGAGCAGTGGGTCCCGGCTTTCGCCGGGATGACGACCGGTGGGGTGGCGAGACCGAGCGTTACCGCAACCCCTGAAAGAACGCCCTCATCAACTCCCCCGACCGTTTCGCACCCAGGCCGCCGATGACCTCGGGGCGGTGGTGGCAGTTGGGGCTTTGAAACAGGCGCACGCCGTTGTCGACGGCGCCGGCTTTCAGGTCTTCAGCGCCGTAGTAGACGCGGCGCAGGCGGGTGTGGGCGATGGCGCCGGCGCACATGGCGCAGGGTTCAAGCGTCACATAGAGATCGCAGCCATCGAGCCGGCCGGTGCCGCGCGCGGCGAGCGCGGTGCGGATGGCGAGGAACTCGGCATGGGCGGTGGGATCGTTCAACTCGCGCATGCGGTTGCGCTCGGCGGCGAGGACGGTGGTGCCATCGACGATGACGGCGCCGACGGGGGCTTCACCGGCGGCAGCGGCGGCTTCGGCGAGGGCGAGGGCTTGGTCCATGGGGGTGGGCATGGGGGTGTTTAGCACCCAATGCCGGAAACAGACACCGGCCCCATCTCCCCCTTGGCGGGGAGAATGGAATTTCTTGGGCTTAGCTTCTTTGCTAAGTCCTAGAAATTCCAAGAGAGGGGGTGCGGAGCCAAAGTGCCCTCCATCGACCCCCTCTCTTGCGAAATCTAAGGCTTAGCGAAGGGCTAAGCCCAAGTTTTCGCTTTCTCCCCCGCCTAGGGGGGAGAGGCGCGGTGGCACGATCGTGGCTGGAACGGTAGAGTCGGCGCTCAGGAGAATCGCCTTTGTCCATCCGCCAGCTTCCCGAAGACCTGATCAATCGCATCGCCGCGGGCGAAGTGGTGGAGCGGCCGGCGAGCGTGGTGAAGGAGCTGGTGGAGAACGCCATCGACGCGGGCGCCGGCCGGGTGTCGATCACCACGGCGGGCGGGGGACAGAGCCTGATCCGGATCGAGGATGACGGCGTCGGGATGGACGAGGCCGACCTCGTGCTCTCGGTGGAGCGGCATGCGACATCGAAGCTCGCCGATGACGGGCTCGAGGATATCCGGACGCTGGGGTTTCGCGGCGAGGCGCTGGCTTCGATCGGGGCAGTGGCGGAGTTGGGGATCGCATCGCGGCGGGCCGAGGATGCGAGCGGGCTGCGGATTGCGGTTCGGCATGGGGTGAAGTCGCGGCCGGTGCCGCTGGCGATGAACCGGGGCACCATCGTCGAGGTACGCGAACTGTTCGGCAATGTGCCGGCGCGGCGGAAGTTCCTGAAATCGGAGCGGGCCGAGGCCGGGGCGATCACCGACATGGTGAAGCGGTTGGCGATGGCCAATCCGCATGTGCAGTTCGTGCTCGACGGGGCGGATCGGACCACGTCGAACTGGCCGGGGCGCGAGGGCGACGGGGCGCTCAGGGCGCGTCTCGGCGACGTGATGGGCGGGGATTTCGGCGACAACGCGGTGCCGCTGGCGACGATGCGGCACGGCATGGTGGTGACCGGGCTCGCCGGGCTGCCGACCTATACGCGGGCCAATTCGCTGAGCCAGTATTTCTTCGTCAACGGCCGCTCAGTGCGCGACAAGGTGCTGGTGGGCGCGGTGCGGGCCGCCTATGCCGATTTCGTCTTCCGCGACCGCTTCCCGGTGATCGCATTGTTCATCGCCGTCGATCCGGCCGAGGTCGACGTCAATGTCCATCCGGCCAAGGCCGAACTGCGCTTCCGCGACCCGGGCGGGGTGCGCGGCGCGGTGATCCGCGCCATCGGCGATGCACTCGGCGCCGCCGGCTATCGCGCCGCATCCAGCGTCGCCGAGTCGGTGGTCGAGGCGTTCCGCACGCCGGAGTTCGCCGGCGCGCCAACGGTCGCCGAGTACCGTCCCGCCGCGCGCCCAGCCAGCCCGTTGCGGTTTGCCGAGTTCGCCGAACCCAGCGCCCGCTACGAGGTCCTGCCGGCAGCATCGGTCGACGCCTTCCCCGCCGAGTACCCGCTCGGCACGGCGCGGGCCCAGATGTTCGACGATTTCATCGTGGCGCAGAACGGCGACAGCCTGCTGCTCGTCGACCAGCACGCGGCGCATGAGCGGCTGGTCTACGAGCGCTTCAAGGCGCAACTCGCGGCCGGCCCGGTTCCGAGCCAGCTGCAACTGATCCCGGTAGTGATCGACCTGAGCGAGGACGATTGCGCGCGGCTCGCCGAAGCCGCACCGACCCTCGAACGCCTCGGCCTCCATCTCGAGCGCTTCGGCCCCCGCGCCATCGCAGTGCGCGAGACCCCGGCGCTGCTCGGCCAGGCCGATGTCGACGAGCTGGTCCGCGACCTTGCCGACGGGCTCGCCGAGTGGGACTCGACCGCAGCGCTCGGTGACCGGCTCGAAGCCATCATCGGCCGCATGGCCTGCCACGGCTCCGTCCGCTCCGGCCGCCGCCTCAGGATCGAGGAGATGAACGCCCTGCTCCGCGAAATGGAGATCACCCCCCATTCCGGCCAGTGCATCCACGGCCGCCCAACCTATGTGGAGCTGAAAAAGACCGACATCGAACGGCTGTTCGGACGGACGCGGTAGCTCTTCCTTCCCTCTCCCCTTGAGGGAGAGGGTGGCGCGCAGCGCCGGGTGAGGGGCAGTTGCGATATCCTTCCCCTCATCCGTCTCCCCCGGGACAAGCCCGGGGTCGCCACCTTCTCCCTCAAGGGGAGAAGGGAAGAAGTGCGCTTACACCGCCAGAATAAAATGCACCGCCGCCGCACCGTACTCCCGGCGGTCGTCGACGAC
>JBKJMF010000283.1:0-10610 GCA_046596525.1 Devosia sp.
GTCAATTCGGCCGATGGCTTTGGCCCGCACGATCTGCCGGATGATGGGGCTCGGGCCGACCTGATCGCCGTGGTGCTGCGGTCCGCCGAGCGCTAAAGCGCCAGCTTGAAACCCTCGTGGCTCTTCTTGAAGCCCAGCCGCTCATAGAAGCGGTGAGCGTCCAGCCGTTTCTTGTTCGAGGTGAGCTGAACCATGCCGCAGCCGCGGGCCCGCGCCTGCTCGATCGCGTTGCCGATCATCTCGCCACCCAGACCCAGGTTGCGGTGCGTCGGGACGATGTGCACGGCCTCGATCAGGCAGCGGATCTCGCCGAGGCGGTTGATGCCGGGGATGAAGGTGAGCTGCTGGGTGCCAACCGATTGTCCCTCGAACTCGGCGATGACCAGCCGCTGGTTGGGATCGGCGGCGATAGCCTCGAAAGCTGCGAGGTAGCGCGGGTGATTGGGCTCGTCGGGGCGGTCGTTGGTGCCCACGATGTTGTCGTCGACGATCAGCCGGACGATGAAGCCCAGATCGTCAGGGGTTGCGTCGCGAAAGCTCAGCCGGCTCATTCGGTTCGTCCTCGAATCCATCGATGTGCAGATCACCGGTACTGGCGATGATCGAGTCGAGGAAGCCGGGGAAGCGTGCATCGAGATCGATGCGGCGCAGGGTGACGCGGCGGCGGGTGCCCTCGGGGGTGACGTTGACCACGCCGGCCTCGCGCAGCTTGCCTACATGGTAGGTAATCGAGGTCTTGCTGGCGAGATCGGTAAACTGCCCACAGGTCATGCCAATGCCTTGGCAGCGCGACAGATGGCCGATGATGGCAAGCCGCGTCTCGTCGCCCAGCGCGGTGAGCACGTTGGGCAAGGTGATCTGGTCGGCGTCGGGGTGCGGCAGGGCAGGCTGTGTGTTCATGGCCCCGAAATATGCCATTTCCGGTCAAAGTTCAATGATCGTTGAACTAGGGGTTGACGCGGGTCCGGCAGAGGTTCATTTGTTCAACAATCATTGAACTAAGGATACGTCACATGGACACGCGGCTTATCTGGCTTGCGCTCGGCACGTTTGCCGTCGGCGTCGAGGGCTTCGTCATCGCTACGCTCCTGCCGGCCATCGCGGCCGATAGCGGCGTGACGATCACGCAGGCGGGTTACCTGGTTTTCGCCTATGCCATCGCCTACGCGGTGGGAGCGCCGGTGCTTTCGGCTTTCACAGGCAAGTTCGACCGGCGGCCGCTGCTCGCCGTGGTGGCACTGGTGTTCGCAGTCGGTGCGCTGCTCGCGGCAGTATCACAGGGCTACGCAATGCTGTTGATCGCACGCTTGATCATCGCGGCGTCGGCGGGCCTTTATGCCGCGACCGCGCAGGCGGCAGCGGTGACGCTGGCGCCGCCCGAGCGGCGGGCACGGGCGGTGGCGACGGTGGTTGCCGGCACGACGATGGCGGTGGCGCTGGGTGCGCCGATCGGGGCTTTCCTCTCGGGCTTTGCGGGGTGGCGCGGCACGTACTTCGCCATCGCCGGTGTCGGTGTGCTGACGGCGATCGCGATCTTCGTGATGCTGCCCAAGGGCATCCAGGGCGACCGGCGAGGGCTGAGCGAGCGGCTGGGCGTGCTCAGTGTACCGGGCCTGCTTCCGGCGCTGCTGACGATCCTGCTCTACATGGCTGGGCCGTTTGCTGCGTTCATCTATCTGGGGCCGGTGACGACCAAGCTGATGGGGCTCGACGCCGGGCTCCTTCCGTTCGTGATGCTGGCCTATGGGCTGGGCGCGGCGCTCGGCAATCCGTTGGGCGGGCAGTTGTCGGACCGGATTGGCGCGCAGGCGACGGTGACGATAGCGGCGGTGCTGAACATCGTCTTCCTGCTGCTGCTCGGCGCCATTCCGCTGCTGCCCCAGGCGGCGATCATGCCGGTCTATTTCGGTTTCATGGTGCTGTGGGGTATCTCCGGCTGGATGTTCGTGCCGGGGCAGGTGAGCCGGGTGGTTGCCCTGTCGCCGAGCTCGGCGCCGCTGGCGTTGTCGCTGAACGCCTCGTTCCTCTACCTCGGGACGGCACTCGGCGCGCTGGTCGGCGGCCTGGTGCTCGAGCACCTGCCGATCGGCGAACTGGGGCTGGTGGCGGCGATCTTCCCGGCCCTGGCGCTCGGCGTATTGGTAGTGAGCCGTCCACGCGTCGTACCGATGCCCCGGCTCGGCTGACGCCGATGCCCCGGCTCGGCTGAAAGGCTTACGCCCGGCGCCTTGACCGGCGCCGGGGGCTCTCCTAACCATCGTTGGGCGAGGGGCTTGGACGATGGACGTGCGGTTGCTGTGGTTGGCGCTGGGGGCATTTGCCGGCAGCGTCGAGAGTACGCTCATCGTCAGCGTGCTCCCGGCCATCAGCGAGGAAACCGGCGTCACCCTGGCGCAGGCCGGCTACCTGATCTTTGGCTATTCCATTGCATACGGCATCGGTACGCCGGTGCTTTCGACGGTGTTCGGACATCTCGACCGACGGTCAGTGGTTGCCGGCGCCGAGTTGCTGTTCGGGCTGATGGCGCTGCTGCTCGGCGTGTTGCCGGGCTTCCTGCTGCTGGTGCTGGCCCGCACCTTCCTGGCGCTCGGCGCGGGGCTATTTACCTCCACAGCGCAATCGACGGCGGTGGCTCTGGCGGCTCCGGGGAAGCGCGGAACGGCGATCTCCACGGTGGTGATGGGAGGCTCGATTGCCGTGGCGATCGGTGCCCCGGCGTCGGCGCTGGTGGCGGAGTTTCTCGGCTGGCGCGTGGCCTATATGGGGCTCGGGGTGCTGGCGATCATCGCCTCGGCGACGATGTGGATGAAGCTGCCCGATGACATTCATGGTGACCGGCGGACCATCCGCGAGCGGCTGGGGGTGCTGAAGGTGCCGGGCATGCCGCTGACGCTGCTGACGTCAGGCGTGATGGTGCTGGCGAGCTTCACCTTCTTCAACTATCTGGCGCCAGTGACCACCGATCTGATGGGACTCGACCGCGTACTGCTGCCGCTGGTGATGTTCGCCTTCGGCATTGGCGCCGTGTTCGGCAACTTCTTCGGAGGCCGGCTGGCGGACCGGATCGGCGGCAAGCAGACCATGCTGGTGATCGGGGGGCTGATGGTGGTGCTGCTGGTTGCGTTACCACTTGTGGCGATGCTGCCGCGGCCGTTGGTGCTGCCCGTGTTCTTCGTCCACATGGTGCTGTATGGCGTGGTTTCGTGGGGTTTTTTCCCGCCGCAGTTGCACCGGCTCGCGGCCCTCGCGCCGGCGGCTGTGCCGCTTTCGGCGTCGTTGAACCTGACGTCGATGAATATCGGTGGCGCGCTATCGGCTCTGGTTGGCGGGCTGGTGCTCGAAAACCTGGGTATCGCCTATCTCGGCCCGATCGGCGCCGCTGCCGCGGTGGTGTCGCTGGTCATTGCCTACCTGGCGCCAGATCACCGCGAGGCGGTCTAGACCCGCTTGCACTTGGGGCTGAGACCCCAGGCGGCAAACAGCACGATCACCGCGAGCGCGGCCGGCAGGATCGCCAGCATCTGATTGCCCGCCGCGAGTACGGCGGCGCCGGCCCACATGATCGAGCTCAGCGCTTCGGAGATGGTGGCGGTGCGCGATGCGACCTGGCGGCGGCGGAACATGGCGCGGCGCATCGGCACGCGGAACCACAGCTGGATGGCGGTGGCGGAGCACGTCGAGAGGGCGACGAAGGCCGCGGTGATCCAGGCCAGTTCAAACGAAGCGATGCAGACGAACAGCAGGATGGGGGCGAAGGTCACGCCGATCGAGCAGAGCACGGCCTCGATCTTGGCGACCAGCACTGCGCGCGGGTGGATTGGCGCGGTGACCACGAGGTCAAAGGCGTCCTCGCCTGAGATGGCGAGCCACGAGAGGCCGCCCGCCAACTGGCCCGCGGCCATGACGATCACCGGGATCACCACCACATAAGTGCCGGCGCTCTGGCCGTAGGACACCCAAAGGAACAGTGCAGGTGGGAACAGATAGAGGATCTGCATCAGCGTTTGGCTGAGTAGCCAGGGATCGCGCAGCAGCAGTTTCCATTCCTTCACCCGCAGGGCGTGGCGCTGCGAGGCCTTGCGGAACGGGCGGGTCGAGGCGGTTTGCTGGACACGGGTGGCGGAAACTCCGGCCGCCGCGATGGCGTGCTGGGCGAAGCCGGTGGAGGTCATGCGGATGACGAGCGCGAGGCTGCCGAAGCCTAGAGCCAACACCAGAAGAGTAGCGCCGAGATCCCCCATGGCGGCCTTGGCGGGCAACCACATGAGGTTCGAGGCGTCCGGCGTGCCAGCGATGAACTCGGGCGATTGCAGCACAGAGAAGCGGTTCAGGTTGCCGAAGCTGAGGATGGCGACGGCCTGGATGCCGATGACGAAACCGGCGCCGACGATACCGGCGATGATCTGGGCGATCAGCCGGGTCCGGGCCGGGCCGATGGTGCGGAACAGGGCGACAGTCACCAGCACCGAGATCGCTGCGGCAACGGCGCCGAAGCCGGCGAGCACGCCGTAGGCGGCGAGCCATTTCGGCCCCTCATAGGCGATCAGCACATTGATGATTGGGCTGGCGAGAAGGCAGGCGAGCAGTACGGTGGCGAAGGCGGTGGCGCCGGTGCGGACGGCGAAGACGCTGGCCGACGATGCCGGCGAGCTGAGGATCAGGTCGAGATCGGAGCGCGAGTAGTAGGCGCGGGTGACCGATTCCAGCGCCTGGCTCAGCATCACGGTCCAGAACAGGAAGCCCGTGCCGGTGACCATGACCAGCGTCGCTTTGTCGGCGACGATGCCTTGGCTGATCCAGGGGGCCAGCAGGAGGTTGGCGAGGAAATGCAGGCCCAGGTAGAACAGCGCCAGAACCGAGAATAGCACCACACCGCGGACCTTGCGGCCGCCGGTGGTCATGGCGAGCCAATCACGCCAGGCGAGGCGGAACTCGTGGGCGGCGAACCAGGGCAGTGTCGCGGGCGTACTCATCAGGCGGCGACATCGCTATTCGTAAGAACTTGAAGGTCGGCTTCCTTCTGGGCGACCAGATCGAGGAAGATCTCCTCGAGTGTGGTTTCGCGGCCAATGCGGGTACGCAGTTCGGCGAGCGTGCCTTCGGCGACGAGGCGGCCGTGGTTGATGACGCCGATCCGCTCGGCCATGCGTTCTGCCACTTCGAGGATGTGGGTGGTCATGATGACGGTGACGCCGGAGGCGACCTTCTGCTTCAGCACGTCCTTGACCTGCCGGGCCGAGCCGGCGTCGAGGCCGGTCAGCGGTTCGTCGAGGATGATCAGGCGCGGATTGTGGACCAGCGCACCGGCGAGCGCGACCTTCTGCAGCATGCCCTTGGAAAAACCGCCGCAGCGTTCGTTGGCGTGGGGACGGAGGCCGAGCCAGTCAATCAGTTCGTTGGATTGGCGCTCGGCCTCACGGGGGTCGACGCGCCAGAGGCCGGCGACGAACTCGAGATATTCGAGCGGGGTCAGACGGTCGTAGACCATCGGTTCGTCGGAGACCCAGGCGACGATGGATTTGGCGGCGATCGGGTCCTTGGCGGTGTCGATGCCATAGACCGAGATGGCGCCGGCATCGGGCTTCAGCAGGCCGGCAACCATGCGGAGGATGGTGGTCTTGCCGGCGCCGTTAGGGCCGAGCAGGGCGTAGAACTCGCCGGCCTTCACTCGGAGCTCGAGATCGACAACGACCGGCCGGTCAAAGCTCTTCTTGAGCCCGGAAATGTTCAGGGCGAAATCGGGGGTGGGCATGCGAGGCTC
This sequence comes from Devosia sp., assembly GCA_046596525.1. Classification (GTDB taxonomy): domain Bacteria; phylum Pseudomonadota; class Alphaproteobacteria; order Rhizobiales; family Devosiaceae; genus Devosia_A. The sequence continues at coordinate 5,762 of JBKJMF010000283.1, forward strand.
CGCAGGATTTGGCGGGAGACTAGCGGTCAGCCGTTGAGGCCCGCTGAACTGGGCCGGTAAACAAAGAACTACTGGAGGCCAACCTGATCGACGATGCCGCCGATGCAGCCGCCGTCAGTGGGGCGGGCGGCGCGGATCAGCTTGGCGAGATTGGGCGTATCGCCGGGCGTGCCCCACATGCCGATGGTGATCTCGCTGATGATGCGGCGCTTGCCATCGTCGTCGCAGGCGATGCGGACGCGCTGACCGGCGCCGGTGCCGAAGGAATCGTCGAAGGCTTCGCGGATCTGGTCGCGGGTCAGGGTCTTGCCGATATTGTCTGCGAACAGGTCGCGGACTTTCGAGGCGTTGAGGGCGGCGAGCAGCAGGGTGGCGGTGCCGTAATAGCTGATCTCATCGGCGCCGAAGCAGGTGCCGTGCTTGATCCACTCGTGCCGCTCGAGCTGCGAGCGGGTGCCGGGCATCGCCTCGTCGAGCACCTTCTGCAGGGCGGTCGGGAGTTCGACCGGCGGCAGTGCCGACCAGCGGCCGTCGCGGTCGCGCTGTTCGAGGCCGCTGGAGACGTCGCAATACTCGTCGGTCGGCCACAGACCATGCAGCGAGAAGTGGCTGGCGTCGAACCGGGTGCGGCTCTGCTGGCGGCATTCGGGCTTGCCGGAGGCGCCCTCGCAGAAGGCCGGCTGCCAGCTCGCAGCCAGAATCAGGAATTGGTCGGAAGCCTTGGAGCCGGTTGATGGTTTCGGTTCCGGCGCAGGCTCTGCCGGGGCAGGAGACGACGTGATGACCGGCGGGGTTTCCGCCGGCCGCAGCCACAGGTAAACCGCCCCGCCGATCAGGAAAGCCAGCAGCAGGGCAGCAAGGAACCTGAGGTTCATCCGGTCAGCGCTGCGTCACGTAGCCGTCGGGCACTCCGCGCGTCGCGAGCACGAACTGCCAGACCTGCAGCACCTTGGAGCGGAAGCCGCCGGCGCAGCAGAGCAGGTAGTACTTCCACAGCCGGTAGAAGCGCTCCTCCTCGGGGTTGCGGTCCCTCTTCCAGTTGCGGTCGAAGTTCTCGTACCAGGCGACCAGCGTCCTGTCGTAGTGCGGGCCGATATTGTGCACGTCGATGACGCTGAACAGCCCATCGATGGCGGTGCCGATCTGCGCTATCGAGGGGATGACGCCGCCGGGGAAGATGTACTTTTCCAGCCACGCCTCGATGGTCTCGGTCGACCATTGCGAGCCTATGGTGTGCATCATGAACAGGCCGTCTTCCTTGATGACGCTGCGCGCCTTCTCGAAGTAGGCCCGGTAGTTCTTGTGGCCGACATGCTCGAACATGCCCATCGAGACCACATGGTCGGTCTTGCCCTCGAACAGACGGTAGTCCTTGACCTGGAACTCCACGGGGAGGTGCTTGTAGCGCTCTCGGCCATAGGCGGCCTGGTCGGGCGAGACGGTGACGCCGACGCAGTTTGCGCGATATTTTTCGGCCGCGAAGCCCATGAAGGCGCCCCAGCCGCAGCCGATGTCCCAGACGGTCTGCCCAGGCTGCACGCCGATCTTGCGGCAGACCAGGTCGAGCTTGGCTTCCTGCGCGGCGTCGAGACTGGTGACGCCGTCGGGCCAGTAGCCGCAGGAGCCGGTCATGCGGTGGTCGAGTGAGGCCTTGTAGGCTTCGGTCTGGTTGTAGTGCATGGCGGCGACGCGGGTTGAGCGCGTCAGGTTCTGCATATTCATGATGCGCGCCTGGACCACCTGCCAGACGAGGTTGGTGGTGACGCGAACCCCCTCGGGGACCCTGGAGCGGAGTACGCGGTTGAAGAACTCCGCCATGTCCGCGACGTCCCAGATGCCGTCCATGTAGGCTTCGCCGAGACCGAGGGTTCCCTGGCCGTAAAGTCGTCTCCAGAATTCGTCTGAGTGGATCTGAGGGTCCCAAGGATTGGGCCCGTTCAGAGTGATATCTGCCTCCTTGAGGAGGACTTCCATTTGTGGGGTGGCTCCCATCGAATCCCTGCTCATATCAAACTGATAAACCGGGGAAGCCAATGCCCGACGGACGGGCAAGTCAAGAGCGGCAGCAGGGCTGCCGCTCTTGGGATCTGGGGAGGCCGATCAGAGCGTGATGCGGTAGATGCCGAAGCCGGCTTCGCTGGTCTTGCCGGTGGCTTCGATCTTCACGGTGGTGACATCGGCGAGGTGCTCGGCGGCCTTCGGGCCGGTCTCGAACAGCACGGTGCCGCCGATCGGGGCGAGCGACCAGTTGCTGTCGGCCTTGGGCTCGATGGTCTTCTGCTCGATGATGTAGCGCACGATGATGTCGCGGTTGGTGTCCGGACCCTTGAAGACGATCTTGTCCGGCCCGATACCCGGGAAGGTGCCGCCGCCGCCGGCGCGGTAGTTGTTGGTGGCGACGACGAACTTCTGCGCCGGATCGATCGGCTTGCCGTCGAACTGCAGGTCGATGATACGGCTTTCCGTGCCGCCGATATCCTCGCCCTTGGGGCCGTATTTCGACGGCTTGGTGACGTCGATCTTGTAGGTGACGCCGTCGATGACATCGAAGTTGTAGGCCGGGAAATCGAGGTTGATCAGCGGCTGGTCGGCGCCGCCGGCGGCCACCTGATTGAAGATGCCGGCCGAGCGATCGAGCCAGTTCTGCACGTCCTGGCCGGTGATCACCACGGCCTGGATGGTGTTGGGATAGAGGTAGAGATCGGCGACGTTCTTGATCGCCACCGGACCCACCGGCACATCGGTGTAATAGTCCGGGCCGCCACGGCCACCGGCCTTGAACGGCGCGGCGGCGGAGAGGATGGGGAGGGCCTCGTACTCGGTGCCCTTCATCATCTGCTCCAGGTACCATTTCTGGGCGATGTTGACGATCTGCACGCTCGGATCGTCGGCGACGAGTGCGAAGTAGGAGTGGAGCGGCGCCGCGGTCTCGCCGACCGGGCGGCGGATATAGGCGAGCGTTTCGTCGTGGTCATCCTGCGCCGCGGCGAGGATGGCGGCGGCGCTCTCGACCAGCGGCTTCACCTTGCCGTCGACGCGCTCGAAGATCGGGCGGGCTTCCGCGGTGTGGGAGACGATGCTCCACTTGCCGTCGTCGGCCTTTTCCAGCAGCAGGTCGATGAGGCCCATGTGCGAACCCCAGAAGCCGGCCATCACTGCAGGCTTGCCGGCGAGCGTGCCGGCAGTGAGATCGGCGCCTTCGAGGCCCTCGAAGTCCTTGGAGTTCGGGAACACCAGGTGCTGGTGGCCGGTGACGATGACGTCGAGGCCTTCGACGGCGGCCAGCTGCAGCGCGGCGTTCTCGGCCTTGGGCAGGCCGGTGTCGGCGGCGATGCCGGTATGGGCCAGCGCGACGACGAGGTCGGCGCCTTCGGCGCGCATCTTCGGGATGTAGGCCTTGGCGGTCTCGACGATATCGCGGGTGTCGACCTTGCCGGCGAGATGGGTGTTGTCCCAGGTCATGATCTGCGGCGGCAGGAAGCCGATGAAGCCGATCTTGATGGTCTGCTTGGCGCCGGCGCCGTCGGTCAGTTCCTTTTCGACGATCTTGTAGGGCGCGACATAGGTCGTGTCCGACAGCGGATCGGCGCCGAGCTCGCCCTTGGCGAGGTTGGCCGAGACGATCGGGAAGTTGGCGGCGGCGATGGCAGCGTCGAGGAACTCGAGGCCGTAGTTGAACTCGTGGTTGCCGAGCGTGCCGACTTCGTATCCCAGCGTATTCATCGCGGCGATGATCGGGTGCGGCTCGTTGGTCAGGCCCTTCTCATAGGCGATGTAGTCGCCCATCGGGTTGCCCTGGATGACGTCGCCATTGTCGATGAGAATCGAGTTGCCGGCTTCGGCGCGGATCGAATCGATGATCGCGGCAGTGCGGGCGAGACCCAGCGTGTCGTTCGGCGCATCGGCATAGTAGTCGTAGGGGAAAACCGCGACGTGCAGGTCAGTGGTTTCCATCAGGCGCAAGTGGGCCTGGCCGGCGGCTGCCTGCACCGCGAAGGGGTGCAGCACCACGGCGGCGCCGAGCGTCGCCGAGCCGGCGAGGAAGGCGCGACGGGAAATCGAGTAATTGTAGTTCATTGACGTCTCCCACAACATTTGAAGAAAGCGTAGCTGTGCGGAACGTCGGCTCGTCTGGCCGGTTTATCCCGCATGGCGATGGTTGGCCTCAGATGCCGCCATGACGTGACGTTGCAATGACGACGGCGATTGTGACAGTGGCCTTTCTGGACCATCTGGTCAAATTTGCTGTCGCGTTGTGATTGGCAGTACTATTATCGGGCTGGTCCCAAGGAGACTCCGGATGAAGTGGCAAGGGCGTGAGCGCAGTTCGAACATCGAGGACCGGCGCGGCCAGGGCGGTGGCGGACTCGGCGGAAATACGGGTGGCCTCGGCCGCATCCCGATGGGACGCGCCGGCGGCGGCGGGCTCGGGCTCATCGGCATCATCGTGGTGCTCGGCATCATCTGGTTCGCTACCGGGCAGAACCCGATCGACATCCTGACTGGCGGCGGCGGTGGCGCGACCACCTCGCAGAGTCAGCAGTGGTCGCCCCCGGCGTCGAGCGCAGGGGAGGACGAACTCGCCAACTTCGTCGGCGTGGTGGTCAAGGATAACGAGAACCTCTGGGGTGATGTGTTCAAGCAGAACAACATGACCTACCAGCCGCCCAAGGTGGTGCTGTTCACCGGCGCCACGCAGTCGGCCTGCGGTACGGCGCAGTCGGCCTCGGGGCCGTTCTATTGCCCGAACGACAAGAAGGTCTACATCGATCTGGCGTTCTACGATCAGCTGCGTCAGCAGTTCGGCGCGCCGGGCGATTTCGCCCAGGCCTATGTGATCGCGCACGAG
>JBKJMF010000367.1:0-5634 GCA_046596525.1 Devosia sp.
CCCTCAGAAAGTTTGGCCCATCTGATCCATAACCATCTCCAACCCTTTCAGCGAGCCTTCCATCAGGGCTTTGCTGGTGGTGGTGTGCTCGGTGATGGTGACGACGGTCGTGCTGCCTTCGGAGACGAGCGTGACGACGGTCGCGACGTTGCGGGGGAACTCCGCGGGCATGCCGATGCTGGTCGGTTCGATCAGTTTTCCGCCACGGTCCGAGAGGTTCTGCGTGTATTCCATCCGCTCGTTGGTGACGACCTTGCTGTAGTCCCAGCGCATCCAGATCTCGTAGCCCTCGGGCGACTTCATGCAGACGATCGAGGCGCCGCCCTCGCGCACGTCCATGCGTGCTTCCGGGCAGGTCCAGGGTTTTGGGCCCCACCACTTCATCACCTCGGCATCCTCGGTCCAGGCGCGCCAGACGCGATCGGGCGAGGCGTTGAAGGTGCGGGTTACGGCGACGTCGTGGGTGATCAGCGCGGGCATGGTAGTCGCCTCCTCGGCGAGCGCGTTGCGGATCGGCAGGAACGGCGCGGCGAGGCTTGCTGCCGCAAGCATCAGGGTTCGGCGTTGCATCTTGTACTCCGATTTCGGGCAAGCCGGTCCCGCCCGCGTGCAAGGCGCACGCGGCGAAGGCCGTCTCGCGATGGGGTTGGGGAAAGGGGGAGCAGCGCTCCCCCGAGGGTCCGGCTTACTTGCCGGCGTAGGCCTTCTCGAGGTCGGCCACGATGATCTTCTTCATCTGCATCATGGCCTGCATGGCGCGGCCGGCGCCGGCGCGGTCACTGCCGCCGAGGAACTGGCCGAGCTGCTTGGGGACGATTTGCCAGCTGAGGCCATACTTGTCCTTCAGCCAGGCGCACTGACTCTCCTCGCCGCCATCGGCGGTGAGCGCGTCCCAGTAGTAATCGACCTCGGACTGGCCCTCGCAATCGACGGTGAACGAGATGGCCTCGGTGAACGTGAACATGGGGCCGCCGTTCAGCGCCATGAACTCCTGGTCCTTGAGCCTGAAGGTCATGGTCAGCACACGGCCGTCGGGATAGCGGTCGACCTTGTGGATTTCGCCATCCTTGAAGGTCTTGACGTAGAAGTTGACGGCCTCTTCGATGCGGTCGTCCATCCACAGGCAGGGCATGATCTTGGGCATTTTGAAGTCCTTTCGTTGAGTTGAGTTCTCCCGTTCACCGCACGGGTAACGTGCGGCGGCGGGAATGGTCGTGGTGGTCGATAGTCGGACGCTGGGCTAGGCGGTGAGCCGTTCGGCCAGCAATTCGTCGAGGCGTTTGAAGCCCATCTCCATGCCCTCGGCCATCGGCGTGGCCTTGGCGCCGTCACGGGCTTCCTTGGTCGCATACAGCACCGTCAGGATGGAGAGCGTCTTGCCGCCATCCTCGGTGAAAGCATTGGTGTTGATGGTCTCGCCGCCGGTCCAGTCGATATCGTAGATCTCGGTGGTCTTGATCCACTCGGGGCGGATGATCTCGGTGATGGTACCGCCGGAGGCCATTTCATAGCCGCCGGGGCCCTTCGAGACGAAGCGCCACTTGCCGCCGACGCGCGGGTCAAATTCGCAGGTGGTCAACTCCCACTCTACGGGACCGAGCCAGCGCTTGATCAGCGCGGGGATGGTCCAGCAGTCGAACACCAGGTCGCGCGGCGCATTGAATTCGCGCGTCACCACGATCTCGCGGTCCGAGGGCAGGGTGATGGACAAGGGCTTGAACATGGGCGGCTCCTCCTCTTCTCTCAGTTCTTCTTGTCGCCTTTGGGGGCGAAGCGCTGCAGCTCGTCGAGCAGGTTGTCGAGGCGTTGGTAGCTCTGTTCCCAGAACTTCCGATAGTTCTCGAGCCAGCCCACTGCATCGGCCAGTGGCATGGCCTCGATATGCACCGGGCGCCGCTGCGCATCCTTGCCACGCGACACCAGCCCGGCAGTCTCCAGCACCTTGATGTGCTTGGAGATGGCGGGCTGGCTCATATTGAACGGTTCCACCAGCTCATTCACCGACGCATCGCCCTCGGCGAGCCGGGCGAGGATAGCTCGCCGGGTTGGGTCGGCCAGGGCGGCGAAAGTGAGGTCGAGCTGGGTCTGGGTGGCGTGCATTTTTCATAACCTATTCGCTATATAACGATATGGTTATGATAGATACGAGAGTGGATGTCAAGCGGGACAGCGCAGAAAAAAAGGTCTCCGGGATTTTGATCTGGAGACCTTTGTTCAACGACGATCAGAGGATCACGCGGTCAATATCTGCCCTATCCGCAGTCCGGCGATCCGCTCGACCTGCTTGTAGGCGGTCACCAATTCCACGTCCCGATCATTCGCCAGCCGCGTCTCGAACGCCTGCATGATCTGGGTCTTGGTGTTGTCCCGCACTGCGATGATGAAGGGGAAGCCGAACTTCTCGACATAAGCGGCGTTCATGTTGCCGAACTTCGAACGCTCAGCATCGGTCAGCGCATCGAGCCCGGCCGAGGCCTGTTCCGACTCCGACTCGGAGGTCAGGCGCTTCGCTGCGGCCAGTTTGCCTGCCAAATCCGGATGGGCGTTCAGCACGCCGAGCCGTTCCTCGTCGGTGGCGGCGCGGAATACCTGACACATCAGGGCATGCAGGCCAGTGGCGGTGTCGTGGACCGGTCCCATCTCGCGCTTGTGCGCCCGCTCGGCGACCCATTCGGAGTGCTCGAACACATTGCCGAAAAGTTGGGTGAAGTCGTCGAGCGCCAGCTCGGACGGGACGATCTCCTGCTGCACATAGGGGTGTGTCTTCAGCCAGTGCTCGGCGATGTCGATGCGCTTGGCGATCCAGACCTTTTCCTTGGTCATGATGTACTCGACGAAGCGCTTCAGCCCGGCGAAACGCCCGGGCATGCCGACGAGGCGGCAGTGCAGCCCGAGCGACATCATCTTGGGCGAGCCGGCCTGGCCCTCCTCGTAGAGGACGTCGAACGTGTCCTTGAGCATCTGGAAGTATTCCTCGCCATTGGCGAAGCCGGATGCGGTGGTGAAGCGCATGTCGTTGGTGGCGAGCGAGTAGGGGATGATCAGTTGCGGCGAGCCGAAGTGCTCGCGGTAGTAGGGCAGGTCGTCGTCATAGGTGTCGGAGACATAGGCGAAGCCGCCTTCTTCGGAGGCGAGGTCGACGGTGTTCACCGAGGTGCGGCCGCAGTACCAGCCGGTCGGGCGGGTGCCGATGACCTCGGTGTGGAGCTTGATCGCGGCGTGCAGGTCCTCGCGCTCGTGCTCGATGTCGTAGTCCTTGTAGTCGATCCACTTCAGGCCGTGGCTGGCGATCTCCCAGTCCGCGTCGAGCATGGCTTTCACTTGCTCAGGCGAGCGCTGCAGGGCGGTGGCGACGCCATAGACGGTGACGGGGAGGTTCAGGCCGGTGAACAGCCGATGCAGGCGCCAAAAGCCGGCGCGGGCGCCGTATTCGTACATCGACTCGACGTTCCAGTGGCGCTTGCCCGGCCAAGGTGTGGCGCCGATCACATCGACGAGGAAGGCCTCGGAGGCAGCGTCGCCGTGGAGGACGTTGTTTTCGCCGCCCTCCTCGTAGTTGAGGACGAACTGCACCGCCACGTGCGCGCCGCCGGGCCATTGCGCGTCCGGAGGATTCGGGCCGTAGCCCTGCAGGTTGCGGGGATAACGCATTGTTCGCACCTCATCGTTCGTCCTTGATTTATCACGAGCGCGGCGCCGTCGCGCAAGGGCGGCAAAAGTGGACCAGTTGGTAAAAAACTGCCAGCCACCCCCTTGGAACGGAGACGGATATGCTCAATAGTCAGGCAATCCGAGGGTTGTGCCTCAACGGCGAGCGGCGGCCGTGGGGCATCCCGGCGGGCAGGGCGAAGGGACTTAGACTATGGCGGGTTCAGCACGCCTGACGACGCACGTACTCGATACCACTCATGGCAAGCCGGCCGCTGGAATGCGGCTCGACCTGCTCATGGTACACGGCGATCATACGCACCATATATGGTCCGGACACACCAATGCCGACGGGCGGGTCGACCAACCGCTGCTGGAAGGCGACCGCTTCAACTTGGGCAGCTATGAGCTGATCTTCCATGTGGGGCAGTATTTCGAGCGGGTTGGCGTTGATCTCGCTACCCCGTTCCTCGACACGGTGCCGGTCCGTTTCGTGCTGAGCGAGATGGCGCACTACCATGTGCCACTACTCGTTTCGCCCTATGGGTACTCGACCTATCGGGGGAGCTGAATGACCGAGATTCGTAACCAGTTGCGGTTCATCCTCAACGACCAGGACGTCGTGCTGGAGGGCATTTCGGCGACGCGTACGCTGCTGGATTTCCTGCGCCTCGACAGGCGGATGACCGGCTCCAAGGAAGGCTGCGCCGAGGGCGATTGCGGCGCCTGCACGGTGCTGGTGGGGCGGCTCAGTGGGGACGACATGATGTATGAATCCGTCAATGCTTGCATATGCTTCGTCGGATCGCTTGATGCGACGCATGTGGTGACCGTCGAGCATCTCTCGGCTGCCAACGGCCCGCTGCATCCGGTGCAGCAGGCAATGGTCGACAACCACGGCAGCCAGTGCGGGTTCTGCACGCCGGGCATCGTGATGGCGCTCTATGGGCTGTGGATGCGGGACACCAATCCCTCCACCAACGCGATCGAGACGGCGCTGCAGGGGAACCTCTGCCGCTGCACCGGCTACCTGCCGATCATCAAGGCCGGCAAGGCGATTTCCAGCTATGGGGCGCTGGCGGCCGATCCGCTGGTGACCGAGCGGCAGTCAATCAAGGCTCGCCTTGGGGCGATGCGCGACGGCAGGCGGGTGGAGATCGGCGAGGGCAAGGACCGGCTGATCGTGCCGGCTTCGGCCGACGATCTGGCTGAGGTGTACGCCGCGAACCCTGAGGGCACGCTGGTTTCGGGCGCTACGGATGTCGGCCTCTGGGTCACCAAATTCATGCGCGACATTGGGCCGATGATCTTCATCGGCGAGGTGCCGCAATTGCACCGGATCGAAGAGACTGAAGGCGCGCTCAAGCTTGGGGCAGGGGTGACCTACACCGAGGCGACTGGCGCGGTGGTCAAGCGCTTCCCGCAGCTCGAAGAGTTATGGATGCGGATCGGCGGCGCGCAGGTGCGCAACATGGGCACCATCGGCGCCAACATCGCCAACGGCTCGCCGATCGGCGACACGCCGCCGCCGCTGATGGCGCTGGGTGCCTCGATCACGCTCCGCAAGGGCAATGCCCGCCGCGAGGTGAAGCTCGAGGATTTCTTCATTGCCTATGGCAAGCAGGACCGGCAGCTCGGCGAGTTCGTCGAGAGCGTCACGATCCCGTCGCTGCCCGAGGGCGAGCAGCTCGCCTGCTACAAGATCACCAAGCGCAAGGACGAGGATATCTCGGCGCTGTGTGGTGCGTTCCGGCTGAAGCTGGACGCTGGCAAGGTCGCGGCGATCATCGTCGCCTATGGCGGCATGGCGGCGACGCCGAAGCGGGCAAAAGCCGTGGAAGCCGCGTTGCTGGGCAAGGTGTGGAATGTCCCCACGGTCGAGGCGGCGATCCCGGTGTTCGCGGAAGACTACCAGCCGCTCACCGACATGCGGGCCTCGGCCGAGTACCGGCTGCTCGCCGCGCAGAACCTGCTGCGGCGGTTCTT
>JBKJMF010000399.1:0-3219 GCA_046596525.1 Devosia sp.
GAACAGCGGCTCGAGGCCACGGGCGCGCGGATCTACTTGCTCAACACCGGCTGGACCGGCGGCGGCTATGGCGTAGGCCGGCGCATCGACATCGCCACCACCCGCCGGCTGCTCGACGCGGCATTGTCGGGTGAACTCGAGCATGGCGAGATGCGGGTCGAGCCGCTGTTCGGCATGGAAGTGCCGCTGCGCGTCGATGGGGTTACACCACGAGCCCTCGACCCGCGCGCCAACTGGGCTGATGTGACGGCCTACGACGCGGCGGCGACGAAGCTGCAGGACCTGTTTGCGACGAACTATCGCAAGTTCGAAACCGTGCAGGTAGCGGCGGAGTAGGGCGATACGCATCGACGGAGTGTGACGGTCCCCGCGCAAGCGGGGATTGTTTTTGGGGTAGCTCCCTGTGCCGACCTCCCCATCGGCCGTCATCCCGGCGAACGCCGGGACCCACTGCTCGGACGGTCGGCTAGGCGCGGCGCCAACCGGTCCATCACGGCAAGCTCGGATGGGTTCGCGCGACAGGCTGATGCGGAGCGCTGGTCCCGGCTTTCGCCGGGATGACGGCCGGTGGGTGGGCTGAGGCCGAGCAAGGCCGCCCGCAAATGAAAAGGCCCCGTTCAGGGGCCATTCATCCGGAAACCGCTAGGTCTCAGTTCTTCGCGTAGAACACGTGCGAGCCGATGGCGGCGACGCGGTGGAAGGTGCGGGACCAGTTCGGAGCCACTGCGGTGGTGTGGTAGAACAGCACCGAATTCGGCACCACCCCCGGACGCTCACCGCGCTGGAATTCGTAGAACGCGTCCTCGGCCATGTTGATCGAGCGGTTCCACGCGTTGCGCTCACGGCCCATGTCGGAGCGGCCATCGCACGCGAAGGTGAATTGACACTTGTAGCGGCCCTTGTCGGCGTTCTGGAACACCACGCCGCAGATCGTCGTCGGATACTTCTTGCTCATCGCCCGGTTGATGATGACGTTTGCCACCGCCAACTGGCCTTCACGGCTCTCGCCACGCGCCTCGTGATAGATCGCCTGGGCTAGGCAGAGCTTTTCGCCTTCGGCCAGTTTCACGCGCTTCGTCGTCGGCACAAAATCGGCCTGCACGTAGTTGGTGAGCACTGAGGCGGTGAGCGCCAGCTTGTTCGAGAAATCGACGCTCTCGATCGCGTCGAGCGCCTGGTTCTGGCGCTTGGCGATGTAGCCCATCAGCATGGCTTCGGTCAGTTCCGCCTTCGGGGTCGGGACGTCGAAACCCTGGAAGGTATCGAGCTGCTGCTTGCGGGCCACATAGGCCTGGAGCACGGCGGAAGTCAGTTGCGGCTGGGTGCTGGCCTGGAATTGTTCGCGCTTCAGCGTCACCGTCTGGGTGAAGGCGGCGGGAACCACGGTGTCGATGGAGAGTTCTTCAGCAGACGACGGAGCAAAGGTCACGAGCAGCACGAGTGCTGCTGCGGCGAACGCCAATGCATGCGTGAACACACGCATCCCTGGTGCGATCGACCCTGCTCGCAATCCGCCTACCTTCCCCCGATGCCGCCCCCGAGGCAGCCCAGCTTGGTTAGTTACCCTTGCCCGGACCGTAGCCGAGCTTGCGTAACGATGGAACCCAGAATTTACAGTTACTTAACCATGAATGTTAGGTTCCTAATTTGAGGTTAATGGCTCTCCACCCGGGGTGAAAGCCCTGATTTTCATAGGTTTTGGAGATGGGTAAGCAGGGCTTGCGGCAATCGATAAAAGTTAATCGATCCGAATCGTTGCCCGAACGACACAGTCTTTCATGCCCTCAAGGGCACGAGAATTAGTTCAAATGATTCCGGGATGACTCAGGCTGCTGCGAAGGCAGCGGCGTGCAGATCGTGGAGACTATGCATCACCGCGACGCAGAGCGCGCTGATCTCGTCCGACGGCGCGACAATGTCGGGCACCATGATGGTCTGCATGCCCGCGGCATGCGCCGCGCGTACCCCGGTATGCGAGTCTTCGACCGCAATGCAGAGCGCCGGATCGATACCGAGCCGGCTCGCGGCCAGTAGGTAAGGCTCAGGGTGCGGCTTGGGGTTGATCACGTCGTCGCGTGTCACCACCGCCTCGAACATCGAGAGGATACCGGCACCGCCCAGGTGCCCGAGCGCATGCGGCGACCGCGACGAGGTGGCGACCGCCGCGGGGATACGCCGCGCCCTGAGCTCCGCCAGGAGCTCGTGCACGCCGGCCTTCACCGGCACCACTTCACTCATCTTCTGCTTCATCAGCACCCGGCACTTGTCGTCGAAGATCGTGTAGGGGAAGCTGACGCCGTAGGCCTCGACCAGCAGACGGTTGGTGGTCTCGTGGCTCGAGCCGACCATGGCGTGGTGGATGCCGTCGGTCATTTCGAAGCCGAGCTCGGTGCTGACGTCCCAGACGATCTGCTTGAATACCATCTCGGTGTCGAGGAGCGTTCCGTCCATATCGAAGACAATGGCGGAGAACGGGCGCAGTGGCGAAGTCGGAACGGTGGGAGACATGTTGGGGGATATAGGCAGATTTCGCCCGGACCGCTACCCTTGGCTTCAACCGCCGCCGCCGACCTGCTATGAGCCCAGCGATGACCGCGTTCGATCCCTATGACGTGCTCGGCGTCGGCAAAGCCGCACGCCCCGCCGATATCAAGCAGGCCTATCGCCGCAAAGTGCAGGTCGCCCACCCCGACCGCGGCGGCGACCCGGAGCACTTTGTCATCGTCGTCCGCGCCTTCGGGCTGCTGTCCGATCCTGATTCGCGGCGGCTGTTCGACGAAACCGGCATCATCGACGACGAGGCAGTGACCAGCTATCGCCGCGAAGTGGCGGCGATCCTCGCCGACATGTTCGACGCCGCCGTCAGCACCGCCATCGCCACCGGGCTGAAGCTCGAGCGCGTCGATTTCATCGCCCAGATGGCCGCGGCGGTGGAAACCGGCCTCGGCGAGGCTCGCCGCGCACTGGCCCGCGTCGATGTCGAGATCGGCGCGCTGCAGACCCTGCGCAGCCGCATCCGCCGCACCGACGAGGACCGCAACATCTTCGTCGAGCGGCTCGACGCCCAGGTCGCGGCGAAAGCCGAACAGCACCGCACCATCAAGCGCCGCGTGGCGATGCTGGAGACGGCGCTTGCCGAGCTCGGTAACTACGAGAGCGAGACCGAGCTGATCGCGGCGCTCGAAGCCGAGGGCTGAGGCCCGCAAACTTTTCTCATCC
>JBKJMF010000400.1:0-4591 GCA_046596525.1 Devosia sp.
GGTTGTTGCGCGGCGCGCGCTTGAGCAGGACCGCCGCGTCGAGGAAGCGCAGCACCCGGTCGGGCGGCTGGGCGCCGACGCTGAGCCAGTGGGTGGCGCGCTCGCTGAGCAGGGTCACGCGCTTGGTGGTATCGGCCAGCATCGGATCATAGGTGCCGATCTTTTCAATGAAGCGGCCGTCGCGCGGGTTGCGCGCATCGGTGACGACGACGTGGTAGTAGGGGCGCTTCTTGGTGCCGGCGCGGGCAAGGCGGAGTTTCAGAGACATTGATCGTTCCTTGAGTTGATCTGAAAGTGCGTTCTATTTCTTCTTCGGCACGAAGCCGCCGCCGAGGCCTGGTAGGCCAGGGAAGCGAGAGGCGCCGCCGATATTCTTTGAGAATTGCCCGGGAAGTCCCGAACCGGATTTGAGCAGCTGGCCGACATCGGTCGGCAGCTTGTTTTCGGTGAGTTGCTGCTGCGGAGCCGCCTGCTGCGGTATCGCCGCCGGGTCGATCCCCATGCGCCGCGCCAGCTGCTCGAGTTCCTTGGGGTCCATCGAGGACGGGTCCGGCATGTTGCCCAGCCCGGGCATCATCCCGCCCATCTTGCCGCCGAACATGCCGGCGAGCGAGCCCATGCCGCCCTTCGACACCTTCTTCATCATGTCCGCCATCTGGCGGTGCTGCTTCATCAGCTTGTTGACGTCTTCGACCTTGGTGCCCGAGCCCGCCGCGATGCGGATGCGCCGCTTGGCGTTGAGCAGGTCCGGGTTGGCCCGTTCCTTCTTCGTCATCGAGTTGATGACGGCAATCTGCCGGTCGAACACCTTCTCGTCGATATTGGAGCCGGCCATCGCCTTCTTCATCTGGCCCATGCCCGGCATCATGTTCATGAGCGAACCCATGCCGCCCATCTTCTTCATCTGCTGCAGCTGGCCGCGCAGATCCTCAAGGTCGAAGATGCCCTTCTTGAGCTTCTTCGCCATCTTCTGAGCGTCTTCGGCAGTGACGTTCTGCGCCGCCTTCTCGACGAGGCTGACGATGTCGCCCATGCCGAGGATGCGATCAGCGATGCGCGAGGGATGGAAATCCTCGAGCGCATCCATCTTTTCGCCGGTGCCGAGCAGCTTGATCGGCTTGCCGGTCGCCGCCCGCATCGACAGCGCCGCGCCGCCGCGGCCATCGCCGTCGACGCGCGTCAAAACGATACCGGTGATATCCACCCGCGCATCGAACGAGCGCGCCAGGTTCACCGCGTCCTGGCCGGTGAGGGCATCTGCAACCAGCAGGATTTCATGCGGATCGGTAGCGGCTTTCACCGCCGCCGTTTCTTCCATCAGCTCTTCGTCGATATGCGTGCGACCCGCCGTATCGAGGATCAGCACGTCATAGCCGCCGAGCTTGCCCTCGCGCTGCGCGCGCTTCGCAATATCGACCGGCTTCTCGTTGAGCTGGATCGAGAGCGTATCGACGCCGATCTGCTCGCCGAGCACACGAAGCTGCTCTTTCGCCGCCGGACGGCGATCGTCGAGCGAGGCCATCAGGACCTTCTTGCCCTGGCGCTCCTTCATCCGCTTCGCAAGCTTCGCCGAAAGCGTGGTCTTGCCCGCACCCTGCAGCCCGACCATCAGCATGGTCATCGGCGGCGTGGTGTTGAAGTCGATCGGCACCTGCGCCTCGCCGAGCACCTTGACCAGCTCGTCGTGGACGATCTTGACCACCTGCTGGCCCGGCGTCACCGAGCGGGTAACCTCGGCGCCCACAGCGCGCTCGCGCACCTGCTCGACAAACGCCCGCACCACTTCCAGCGAAACGTCGGCCTCGAGCAGCGCCCGGCGCACTTCGCGCAGCGCCGCATCCACGTCGCTCTCGTTGAGAGCGCCGCGGCCCCGAAGGCCCTCGAAGATTTTCCCAAGCCGGTCGCTAAGGCTTTCGAACATTTTTGTTCCTTTGGTTCCGCTGCATGCCTGCCCCGGAGCCGGAGATAGGTAGTCTTTGTCGATCCTGCCATCCGAAGATGGCTACATCCGCGCAAACGCCAAACCCACCCGAGGGCGCATCGCGCTGTCGGGTGTTGGCCTCCGGGATCTCTTTACACCTTTACGGGTCCCGGTCGGCAGTCAGGCGTTTGAACCTGATGAATGGCGCGCTCGATAGAGGGGAAATGGGGCGGAGTCAAGGAAGGCGCACGTGCCGCCTCAGGTCGGCCCACTGCACATCCGCCGCTCAAGCAGCCGCCGCTCGGCTTCGAGCCGCACCAGCGGCAGCGCCCGGGTGTAGGCTGCCTGCGACTCGGCCTGCCGGTCGAGCCGGCACAGCAGGTCGGCGCGGGCAGCGTCTAGCGGCCAATAGTCGTCGAGGGCGCCTGCGGCGGCCAGCGCATCAACCAGCTGCAGCGCCCGCGCCGGCCCTTCGACCATCGACAGCGCCGCGGCGGCGTTGAGTTCGACGACCGGCGACGGCTGGAGCCGCAGCAGCACCTGATAAAGCCCGGCAATCTGCGGCCAGTCAGTTTCGGCAAAGCTCGGAGCGCCGGCATGCAAGGCCGCGATCGCGCCCTGAACCCCGTAGGGGCCTATGCGGCCCGGCTGCGACAGCGCCCGCTCGACCAGCGCCGTCCCCTCGGCGATCGCGGCACCATCCCAGCCGGAGCGATCCTGCTCCTCGAGCAGCAGCAATTCGCCGGCGCCGTCGGCGCGTCCGCCGAGCCGCGCGGCGTGCAGCAGCATCAGCGCGAGGAGGCCGGCAATTTCGGGCTCATCGGGCAGCAACTGGTCGAGCAGCCGCGCGAGGCGGATGGCCTCGGCGCAGAGCTCCGGCCGCGTCACCGCGTCCCCCGCGCTCGGGGCATAACCTTCGGTAAAGACGAGGTAGGTCACGGCAAGCACCCCCGCCAGCCGTTCGGCGAGGTGCGCTCGCTCCGGCACCGCATAGGGGATGCCGGCCTCTCGGATCTTGGCCTTGGCGCGCACCAGGCGCCGAGCCATCGCTTCCTCGGCGACGAGGAAGATGCGGGCAATGGCTGGTGTCGGGAGGCCGCAGACGACGCGAAGCGTCAGCGCGACCCGCGTTTCAAGTGCCAGCGCCGGATGGCAGCAGGTGAAGATCAGTCTCAGCCGGTCGTCTTCGATATCGTCGTGCATAGCGTCGGGCTGGTGCGAGATGGCGGCCTCTGCACCCATCGTCTTGAGCTTGCCGCGCAGCGTGATGCGACGCCGCAGCCGGTCGATCGCCTTGTGCCGGCCGGTATTGACCAGCCAGGCGCGTGGATTTGACGGCACCCCGACCTTCGGCCAGCGCGCCAACGCCGCCTCGTACGCGTCCTGTGCGCCTTCCTCCGCCAGCTCGAAATCGCCCACGAGGCGGATGAGGGTGGCCAGCACCCTCCCCGCCTCGTGGCGATAGACCGCTTCGATCGCAGTATGGTCTATCAGCGCGTCCACTCAGTACATGCGCGCCATAGTATCGATCGGCCGAACTTCGACCGCACCGGCTGTGAAGGGAATACGGTCGGCGATCGCCATCGCCTCATCGAGATCCTTCGCCTCGACAATGTAATAGCCGGCAAGCTGTTCGCGCGTTTCGGCAAACGGTCCATCAGTCATCAGCGACTTACCGTCGCCGCGGCGGATGGTCGTCGCCGTATTCGACGGTTTCAGCCGGTCGCCGCCCTTGAGATGGCCGCTTGTCACGATATCCTGGGTGAACCGCGCATAGGCCTCGCCCATCGCCTTGCCCTGTTCGGGCGTCGTCCCGTGCACAGCGGCCTCGTCGCCGTAAATCATCAGCAGGTACTGCATTGTTTGTCTCCGTTGTTGGCAGTTGCTACCAGCGATCGGTCGAATGGTAGCGAAAGGAAACGACAAGCGCCGCCGAAATTATCGGTAAGGGCTCGGATCGGAGATGCTCAAATGGCCTCAACATGCCCGTTTACTTGCTCCTCACAGCCCGCCGCGCTATAGCCCAAAGCAGGGTCTGCAGTTCACCCAGGCGTCGCCGCCCCATCCGGGGAGCTAAACCTGCCTCGTATCCGAGCCCAGCACTTATCCCCGTGCCAACTCGCAAGCCGGCGGCCACGAAGTCCCCTCAGGGGATCGGCACTACGAGGATGAGGCGATGTCCAGAACTGCTGTCCCCCTGCGGGTGGATGACCTGTCGCCCTTCGCCAAGACGCTCCGCCAGAGCCTCTCGCAATACAAGGGTATCCCCAGCCATGTCGAGCTGCTGAACCTCCTGGCGAAAGCCGCCGGCTTCCAGAACTACCAGCACCTGCGCACAGATGCCGGCACCGCCGGCCGGCTGGCCACAGCCGCGGAAACCGCACCCCGCGCCGATCTCTCGCAGGTCGAAAAGGCGGCGCGCTATTTCGACGATGGTGGCGTGCTGCAAAGCTGGCCCGCCCGCTTCAATCTGCAGCTGCTCTGCCTCTGGGTGCTGTGGTCGCGTCTGCCGCCCGACACCAGCTACACCGAACGCGAGATCAGCGACCTGCTGCGCGACTGGCACGAATTCGGCGACCACGCCCTGCTCCGCCGCGCCATGTTCGAGGCCAAGCTCGTCGACCGCACCATCGACGGCCGCGACTACCGCCGCATCGAGCAAGCCCCGCC
>JBKJMF010000408.1:0-4573 GCA_046596525.1 Devosia sp.
CGAGGCTGGTGGGCTTTGAACGTCGGCGACCCAAAGGGGTCCGGCCCGTACGCCTCCACCCGGCCCCCTTATGCATGGAGACCTTCCAACCCTGGTGAACCTGCATCCGGCTCACCCCGCGTTGACTAGCGGCTTGACCGGCGAACCGGTCCTTGCCGTGATGGTTTCCGCCTGAGGCAGCACGACTGCCACCCCACCCGGCCTCCTCCGCACCAACCACTCGTCATGATCTCGCTTCGGTGCGGCGGATGGGCATAGATTCACATGGGTGGGGAGGCGGGGGGATAAATTCTTTGCAGAGCACTCGATCTCATCTCCCCCCTTGGCGGGGGAGAATGGAATTTCTTGGGCTTAGCCCTTTGCTAAGTCTTAGAAATTCCAAGAGAGGGGGTACGGAGCCACGGTGCCCTCCACCGACCCCCTCTCTTGCGAAATCTAAGGCTTAGCGAAGACGCTAAACCTAAGATTTCGCTTTCTCCCCCGCCAAGGGGGAGATGGGCTCCGGTGGAGCGGTCAGATCGAGCCTCACCGCTTGATCGTCATCCCGACGAAGGCCGGGATGCGGTGCTCAGGCCCATCCACTCGCTGGGTCTTTCCGAGCTTGCCGTGATGGACCGGATGGGATGGTGCTGACCCACCCGTCCCAGCAGTGGGTCCCGGCTCTCGCCAGGGTGACGGCTGGTGAGTGGGAGGCCTTGCGCCCTGCGCGAACTCATTTTCTCGTGCATTGCCCTGCCCCCTACTGCTTCAGCCACGGCGTCTCGAGGCTCCAGAACACCGCGTCGACGCCGAGATAGTCATCGGCAAAGGCGATGAACTCGTCCTTGGTGAAAGGCTTGCCGGTCTTGTCGTTGACATAGGCGAGCGTCGGCTCCTGCACGGCCATGCCGACGAAATCGAGCTTGCCCTTGTACTGGTTGAAGAACGGGTAGGAGTTCTTCATCTGCCCCTTGCGGTAGGGCACGATGTCCGGGCCACCGAGGCCGATATCCTGCTCGGCGGCATAGGCGAACAGCCGGCCCATGTAGTTGTGGTCGTTCTCCCACTCGCAGGGCCAGAAATTGACGTACTGCACCACATGCGACTTGGCGAAGGCCTTCCGGGCGAGGCTCAGATTCTCGAGTTCGGCGGCGAAGTAGGCATCGCAGGTGAAGCCGGTTTTGTCGCCCTTCTCGACGACGTCGATCGCCGTCTCGGGGAGGTTGACGCCGAACACCCTGCCGTCGAAGCGCTCAGCCAGCGCCCTGAGCAAGGCCTGGTAGCGCCCTCGCACGGCCTCGTTCCACTGCATCGTCGTCCAGCCATAGCCTTCGGACTTGCCCTCCTCGACCTGCGGCACCAGCCCACCGCCATACTCGGCGCCCTCAAGCACGTAGTCGGGGATGTTGCGCGCCTCGGGCGAGAAGAAGCGGTCCTGGATCTGGATGAACAGCTTCTTCTTCAACTGGCCGGTCTGCGCCAGGTCGCGCTCGATGGCGGAGAAATCGTACTCGCCTTTGTTCGGCTCAAGCGCGCGCCAGTTGTAGACGATCTGTGCCCCTTCGATGTCGGGACGAGCCAGCATGGTCTCGGCAGCCTCGAGGTCACCGTTGCCGGTGTAGATGTAATTCTCGGCAGCACGCGCGTTGACCGCGAGGCCCGTGGCGAGCCCGAAGAAGACAATGGCGGTGAGGCTGAAGGTGGCGATGCTGTTCACGGCGGCTCCTGGTGCGTTTGGTGCACGCGAGATGGAGGCGCAGTTGGCCGACAGCGCGACCGACCTGTGGCATTTTATGGAAACTCGTCAGCAATGGTTAGCCAATTGCCAACGGGCTACACTTTCGGCTGCTGCCAGGAGATGCCCATTTCGGCCCGCACCTCGATGCTGCCGAAGCGGGCCATGGCGTCGCGGCCGGCGATTTCCACGGCTTCGGCGAGATCGCGCGCCTCGATCACCAGCACGCCGCCCAGGTGCTCCTTGCTCTCGACATAAGGGCCATCGGTGGCCGACACCTTGCCGCCGCGGGAGCGGACGATCCGGGCGGTCTCCGGCTCCTTGAGGGCGAGGTCGAGGACGAACTGGCCGCTGGCCTTGAGCGCCTCGTTGGTCTCCTGGTTCTGCCGGTCCATCTGAGCCAGCTCTTCGGGCGTCGCGGCGTCGATCAGCGATTTGTCGACGTGAACGAGACAGACATAGCGCATCGGTTTCTCCTTCGGCTTTCATAGCTAGTCGACGGGGCGGCGGCGGCATCGACATTCACCGAGCAAAAAAGAAAGGGCGCCCGCTGGCGCCCTGTGCATTGGTTTATGCCTCGACGGGCACCGGGGGCGCCGCCGGTGCCCCAGCGCCCTGGTCCGGGCGCTTGATCCTCAGGAACGGCACGAGGATCACCACCAGCCCGAACGAGACGATCTGGTAGATGATGGCCGGCCCCGCCGCGTCGGCAAAGGCGACATGCGGCGGATTGCCGGCAGCAAAGCCCTCGGCGAGATGCGAGAAGAAGATCTGCCCGACCAGCGCCACGCCGATGGCGCCGCCGACCTGCTGGAACGCCTGCAGCGCACCCGAACCGGCGCCGGCATCGCGTGGAGGCACGCCTGATAGCACCGACTGGAACAAGCCGGAGAAGCCGAGGCCGAGGCCGAGACCTGCGAGCAGCAGCGGCGGCAGGAAGGTCCAGTGGTCGATGCTGTCGCCGAGCCCCTGGATGATCAGGTCGAGCCAGCCGATACCGACCACCAGCAGCGCCGCACCGAGCGCCAGCCGGGTGCGGAGGTAACGCTGGCCGAGCCGGCCGATGAACAGCGACACAGCGAGCACCCCCACCGAGAACGGGGTGTTGGTCAGCCCGGACTCGAGCGGAGTGAAGTTGAAGCCTGACTGCAGCAGCAGCGAGATCACCATGAACATCGCCGGGATGCCCGAGGCGAAGATGGTGGTGATGAGCAGCCCGAGCAGGAAGTTGGGGTTGCTGATCAGGCTGAAGTTCAGCAACTGCGGTTGATCGAGGCGGGCCAGGTGGCGCTCCCAGATGACGAAGAGGCCGGTGAACAGCAGGCCGACGGCCATCAGGCCCCACAGCCAGACCGGCCAGCCGAGGGTGTGGCCTTCGACCAGCGGATAGACCAGAGCGACGGTGGCAATGCCGAAGAGGCCAATGCCGACGAAATCGTTCTTCAGCGTCGGATGGCCGGGGGTGCGGGGAATGAGGTACCAACCGGCGACGACGGCGAGGATGCCGAACGGGATGTTGACGAGGAAGATCGGGCGCCAGTCGAGGCCACCGAAATTGGCCGCGATCAGCAGGCCGCCGACGATTGGGCCGGCAACGGCGGCGAGGCCGGCGCTGAGGCCGAACAGCGAGAAAGCCTGGCCCTTTTCCTCGGGCGGGAAGGTGACCTGCGCGATGGCCAGCACCTGCGGGGTCATCGCCGCGCCGGCAAGACCCTGCAGCACGCGGGCGAAGATCAGCCATTCGATCGACGGGGCAAGGCCGCAGAACGCCGAGGCCGCGGTGAACGCGGCGACGCCGATCAGGAACATGCGGGTGCGGCCGACGATGTCGCCGAGCCGGCCGAACGGCAGCAGGCCGAGCGCGAAGGCCAGCACATAGGCGGCAATCACCCATTCGATCTGGCTGGGATCGGCGCCGAGGTTCTTCTCGAGGCTGGGGAGCGCAACGTTCACGATGGTGACGTCGATGAGATTCATGAAGCTGGCGAGCAGCAGCACGGCGAGCGCCACCCAGCGGCGCGGATCTGCATCCGCCTTGGACTGCGGGACATGGAATTGCGAAGACATGGCTAGTTCCTGGTAGCTGATGTTTGGAGGCCAACGGCACGGCGCAGTTCGGCGCACAGCCGCTCGAAGTATTGCGGGGTGGTATCGAGGCCGCGGCAGAAGCCGATCAGCGAGCCGATGACCATGACGGCGGCGGGGTCCGGGTCGAGGTCGCGCCGGAAGGTGCCGTCCGTCACCCCGTCGACAAGAATGTTGGCGACCATCTGGTGCCATTTGGCGATGATGGGCTGCATGGCGGCCTGGATGACAGCGTCGCGCCGGGCCCGTTCCAGCAGTTCGGACATCACCGCGAGGGTGTCGCGCTGCTGGTAGAACATCTCGCTGAAATCGTAGAATTCGTGCTCCAGCCGCTCGGCGGGCGAGAGATGGGCGCGCGGCCGGTTGCGCGACTGGGCCCGGAAATCGTCGATCATAGTCTCGGCGACCAGCCCGATCAGCGTTTCCTTGGTGGGCACATGATAGTGCAGCGTCGCGACGTTGATGCCGACACGCCCCGCGATGTCGCGGGTGCGCAGGCCTTCGAAGCCCTTCTCGACAATCAGTTCACGCGCCGCGGCGGCAATGGCGCGGCGGCGATCGTCGGTGGTTTCGCGCTTGGGCGGGGCGTGAGTGACAGTCATGGTATCTCCCTTCACGCTCAGGTCGCGCCGGCGGGGTCCGGTTCTACAAACGAGCGATCCCAATACACATGGCCGGAGTCTCAATCAAGTGATTGATTGAACCTTCAAAGCTGCGTTGCGTTGCGCGTAGGGTGAACTTTCCGGGGTTATCTGCCATATTGGCGGCATGAAC
>JBKJMF010000413.1:0-15627 GCA_046596525.1 Devosia sp.
TGCCGCACCACGTGCTCACCGGCTTCCGTTCGTGGGAATACGAGGGGCTGATCGACGCCGGCGTCATCATCGGCTGGATCAACAAACCGGCGGCAACCATCGCTCGCCGCCGCGTCGGCAAGGGCGGTCTCATCGCCACTACGTTCCGTCTCACCAACGACGCTCCGGGTCTCGATCCGGTGGCGACCGCCCTGTTCGACGGGCTCATTACCACGACGGCAAATCTGGAGGTCGACTGATCGGAAACTGAATCAGCTTTTCGGGTTGAGAAGTCGAGAAACGCGCTCATTTCGGATGAGTACGCGAGCTAACTATCTGTAACTAAAGCTGAATTTTCCGCTTTCTTTTGATACAGGATTGACAATATTGTCAGCCGCAATAGCATCAGCACCGGCTCGCGAGATCCCCAAGGGACATGCGGGCCGGGGACGCCCCGGGAGGAACTCGACTTGGCCGATATCAGGCTCGTAAACGTCAGCAAGCATTTCGGCACGGTGCGTGTCATCGAGAACGTCTCGCTGAGCATCGAGTCCGGGGAGTTCATGGTCTTCCTCGGCCCATCGGGTTGTGGCAAGTCCACGCTGCTGCGGATGATCGCGGGCCTCGAGGATATCGACGCCGGCGAGATCCACATCGGTGACACCCGCGTCGACGAACTACCGCCCGCCGAGCGCGGCGTCGCCATGGTCTTCCAGAACTACGCGCTCTACCCAGACATGACGGTGCGCGAGAACATGTCGTTCGGGCTGCAGAACATCCGCACCCCTAGAGACGAGATCGCCAGACGCGTCGCCGCAGCCACCAAAACCCTCGAACTCGAACACCTGATCGACCGCAAGCCCGGCCAGCTTTCCGGCGGCCAGCGGCAGCGCGTCGCAATCGGCCGCGCCATCGTGCGCGACCCCAAGGCGTTCCTGTTCGACGAGCCGCTCTCCAACCTCGACGCCAGCCTGCGGTCCCGCACCCGTATCGAATTTGCCCAGCTGCACCAGCGCCTGAAGACCACCATGGTCTTCGTCACCCACGACCAGATCGAGGCCATGACGCTGGCCGACCGCATCGTGGTGATGAACAATCGCAAGATCGAGCAGATCGGCACGCCGATGGAAATCTACACCCGACCCGCCTCCCGTTTCGTCGCCGCTTTCGTCGGCTCGCCCTCGATGAACTTCCTACCGGTACAGCAGATCTCTGATCGCGACGGCAAGGCACTGGTGAAGCTCCCCGACAACTCGGAAATCCTGACCAACATCGCCTCTGCCCGCTTGCCCAATGATGGCAGCGTGACCTTCGGCATTCGGCCGGAGTCGGTGAAAGTGTCGGCAAACGGCGCCGTGTCCGGCAAGGCCGACGTGGTCGAGCGTCTGGGCGAGCGGACCCTCGCCTATGTGCGGCTCGCCGACAACTCGGTGGTGATCGCCGAGGATGAGGGGCAGTCCAGGATCAATGTCGGCGACCAGGTGAAGCTCGATTTCGACGGGGCCTCCGGGCACCTGTTCGACGCCCGCGACGTCGCCTACAGCGCTGCCGGCTAAGGAGCACATCCGCCAAGGGGGAAGATACGCCCTTATGCACCCGAATTCCTGATCCATATCACAAGATAGGTCAGTAATAATGTCCCGACGGCCGCCACTGCTCAATGCGTCTGGCCACGGGACAGGAACGGTCCGCAAGCCGATCCACGCCAAGCCCACGCATGGAGCTAACCCGATGGGAGGAAATGAATTATGAAGTCGTTTTTGAAAATGGCACTGCTGTCGACAGCCCTGCTGTTGCCGAGCGTTGCGCAGGCGCAGGAAGTCGTGACGTGGTGGGACTTCCTCGGCGGCGGCGACGGCGTCCGGATGAAGGCGCTGATCGAGAAGTTTAACGCCGAGAACGCCGGCAAGATCGAAATCCAGGGCACCACCCTCGAGTGGGGTACCCCGTTCTACACCAAGGTCCAGACCTCGGCCGCCATCGGCGAAGGCCCGGACGTGATGACCTATCACCTGTCACGCCTGCCGCTCGGCGTCTCCTCCGGCGCGCTCAGCGAAATCACCACCGATGAAATCACCGCGGCTGGCCTCGCGGGCACCGATTTCGCGGAATCGAACTGGAAGGCCGCCCAGGTCGATGGCAAGCAGTACGCCATCCCGTTCGATATCCACTCGGTCGTCCTCTACTACAACAAGGACATGCTGAAGGCCGCGGGCCTGCTCGGCGAAAACGGCCTGCCCACCGGCCTCGACGGCGTCGACAACTTCAAGGCGGCGCTGCAGAAGCTCAAGGACGGCGGCGCCGAGTATGGCGTGTCGATCCACTCCGCCGCTGGCGACAGCCAATGGCGTATTTTCTACTCGCTGTTCGGCCAGCAGGACGGTCAGTTCCTCGATGCCGACGGCAACTTCCTGTCGGGCGACAACCTCGACAAGGCCGTCAAGGCCACCACCGTGATTGCCGACTGGGTGAAGGACGGTCTCGCACCGGCCGCCACCGAATACCCCGCCTCGATCGCGCTCTTCACCGGCGGTAAGGCGGCCATGCACATCAATGGTGTGTGGGAAGTCCCGACCATGACCGACCTCAAGGCCAAGGGTGAGCTGTTCGACTGGGGTGCGATCGCGCTCCCGACCTTCTTCGACCACCCCGCTACCTGGGCCGACTCCCACGCCTTCGCGATCCCGAACCGCGTCGGCAATGAAGTCTCGCCCGAGAAGCGCGCCGCCGTCATGCAGGTCATCGCCTGGATGAACAAGAACTCGCTCGCCTGGGCTGACGCCGGCCACATCCCGGCCTACTCGCCGGTTCGTGACAGCGAAGAGTTCAAGACCAAGCAGCCGAACGCCACCTACTCGATCCTTGCCGACACTGCCGTGTTCGACCCGTCGTCGGTGCTCGCCGGCGTGGCTTCGCCGGTCTACGACGCTGCCGGCAACTACCTGATGCCCGCCGTCAACGGCGAAATCGAACCGCAGGCTGCCATGGAGCAGATGCGCGACGACCTTCAGGGTCAGGTGGAGTAATCTCCAAACCGGCCGGCGCTCTCCCGGGCGCCGGCCGGACTTTTTATGACTGGAAGGGAGGCCAGAACCAATGTCAGCAGCCGATACCGCCACCGACGCGCTGCTACCCGCGCGCAAGAAACGCTTCAACCGCACCGAAATGTTGGCGGCGCTGATCTTCGTTCTGCCCTTTGTCGTCGTCTATGCCGTGCTCTTCATCTACCCGACGCTGCAGATGATCTGGCTCAGTTTCCAGAAGGCGCCGCTGATCGGGCCGGGCACCTTCATCGGCTTTGACAACTACGCAAAGCTGTTCAAGGACAAGCTGTTCGGCGTTGCCCTGTGGAACACCGTCTACTTCGTGATCCTGACGGTGATCCCAGCGACGCTGACCGCACTCGCCATCGCCGTCGGCGTCAACCGGCTGAAGGGCTGGATGCAGTCGCTGATCCTGGCCTGTTTCTTCATTCCCTACATCCTGCCGGTCTCGGTGGTGTTCCGCGTCTGGGGCTGGATGTTCGACAGCCAGTTCGGCGTCCTGCAACCGCTGATTGCGCTGGTCGCCGGCGACAACGTGCCGGTGTTCCGCACCCTGCCGCTGTTCATGCCCACGGTGGCGTTCATCACCGTGTGGTGGACTATCGGCTTCAATATTCTCTTGTTCATCGCCGGGCTGCGCAACATCTCGCCCGAAATCTACGAGGCGGCCGCGCTCGACGGCACCTCCCGCTGGCGCCAGTTCACCCGCATCACCTGGCCGTTGATCTGGCCGGTAACGGTGCTGGTGCTGACCATCCAGTTGATCGCCCAGTTCAAGATTTTCGACCAGGTCTATCTGTTCGGCAATGGCGGCCGCTCCGACGCCACCCTTGGTCTCGTGCAGCTGATCTATCGTAGCGCCTTCCAGAAGAACAATGGCGGCTACGGCGCCACCGTCGCCGTGGTGCTGTTCCTGGTGATCATCGTTTTCTCCGTGCTGCAGTTCCAAATGCTTCGTGCCCGAGGTCAGAAATGAGTTCCGTCGCCACCACCCCGGCCGCCGGTGAGCTGGCAGGCATGAGCCCACGCAAGCGCCGGATCATCAGGACGCTGGATATCGTCGGACTGATCGCCACCGTCATCACAGTGGTCGGCGCCATCTTCTGGGCCTTCCCGCTTTATTGGGCGGTAGTGACGACCCTGAAGGTCGAGAACGACATCGTGCAGCCCGGCATCGATCTCTGGCCGCGCCGCTTCACGCTCGATGCCTATACCCACGTACTGTTCAACACCAAGATCGGCACCTGGTACATCAACTCGCTGGTGACCGCGGCTTCCGTGACGGTGCTGGTGGTGATGATGTCGGCGCTCGCCGGCTATGCCATCAGCCAGCTGAAGTTCCCCGGGCGCCGCGTCCTGTGGTGGATCATCCTCGCGAGCTTCATGATCCCGATCCCGGCGCTGATCGTGAACCACTTCGTCTTGATCAGCCAACTCAAGCTGTTCAACAGCTGGCTGGGCGTGATCCTGCCGCAACTGGTCTACGGGCCGGTGACCGTCATCATCTACAAGCAGTTTTTCGACAGTGTGCCCAAGGAGCTGCGCGAGGCGGCCAAGATCGACAACGCCAACGAATTCCAGATGTTCTTCAAGCTCTATCTGCCGATGAACTGGGGCATCACCACTGCGTTGGCGATCATCACCTTCATCGGCGCCTGGAACCAGTTCCTGTGGCCCTTCCTCGCCGTCACCGACGAGAAGATGATGAACGTGACGGTTGGCATCACCCAGGTTACCGACGCGTTCGGGGTGAAGTACGCCCGCGACCTCGGCAGCGCCATCCTCGCCGGCCTGCCCGTGGCGATCGTCTACCTGATCTTCCAGCGCAAGGTCACCGAGGCGATCATGCTGTCGGCCGGCATCAAGGGGTAATACGCCCCCGAAGTACGAGATTCGAGCGGGCGTGGATGCGACGTGTCCCCGCCCGCTTTCTTTTACGCGCCTCGATGGTCGAATTTCCTGGACAGATGCACGCGCCTGCGACAAATCGCACATTATTCTCTAGGATTAATACACAACGCACTCGGCACGAAAAAACCCCGTACATTCAAAGCGCTTTGAAGTTTGAAGCGATTTGGAGGCGCAAACGATTGCAGCGACTACCATTCCAGCTGTTGACTCAACCCCTTCTCGCGTCTAACGCTTGGGAATATTGGGAGAAATAGCCGGGCGCTCTGGAGGGAGTGACCGGGCTCTGGTGGGGGAGACGCCAAGCCAATGCCGCAGGGCAAGATCTGACTGTCCGATGGGCGGTACAAGCAAGACGCAAGATGTAGCGTAGCGGCTGCCTGACGAAAGTCGGGCAAGCGATGAGCTACGACGTGCCGACCCATCTGGGCTCGGTGCCGACAGCGAAGGCTCGTATGGCCCGGTCGATCTTCCAGCAGGAGATCGAGAGAACAATCTGATGCCCTGACACGCATGAACGCGGGACGATGGCGCCGATTTCGGCGCCCACTCTGCGGGAGAGGTCGAACTGCCCTCCCAGCAGCTATCGCAGGATAACAAGATTATCTTGGGGAGGTGTGGGGCTTAACGGGGTCGATGGGACCCACAATTCAAACATCTGTCGCCTCAAAGGCGACGATTTGCTTTCGTCGACAGTCAAGGGAGACTCTGTCACATGGTCAAACGAAGAATAGTAACAGCGGCACTGCTGGCGCTCGGCGTCATGGCGTCGCCGCTGGCAGCGATGGCTCAGAGCCCGCTTGCCGCAACCGCCCCCAAGGAGATCGCCCCGGCGACCCCCCTAGCCGAAGTGCCGCGCAACCAGACCATCGTTCTCGGCTGGGGCGTTGCGCTGTCGTCGCCAATCGGCGTCACCAACCCCTGGGCCCTGCCCGGCTATACCCACCAGGAAGGCAATGCCTTCATGTGGGAGCCGCTGATGTACTTCGCCATCTTCAAGGGCGAATACGTTCCGTGGCTGGCCGACAGCATGGAATACACCGACGGCACCTTCATGGCGTTGGAAATCAAGATCAACAAGGACGCCAAGTGGAGCGACGGCACGCCGGTCACTTCGGCTGACGTCAAGTTCACCTTCGATGGCCAGCTCAACAACGACAAGCTGCCCTACCACGCGCATTTCGACCAGTTCGTCGAATCCACCGAGGCGGTGGACCCGCTGACCGCCGTGGTCAAATTCAAGACCCCGGCACCGCGCTTCAAGTTCGAAGTGCTGACTGAGAAGTTCGATACCGGTATCCCGATCGTTCCGGCCGCATACCTGTCGGCCCAGCCCGACGTCAATATGGCCCCGGGCAGCACCGAGATCCCGCACTCCGGCCCGTACGACCTCGTGGCCTGGAACGCCAACCAGAAGATCTTCAACTATCGCCCTGACTGGTGGGCAGTGACTGCTGGCCGCATCGCCGAACCTGCCGTCAAGCGCGTCATCATCGCCAACATCACCGGCGTCTCGATGGACACCGTCGCCCAGCGCGTCGTGAACAACGAGTTCGACACCGCTCTCGACATGCGTTCCTCGGTTATCGGCAACATCCTTGCCCAGAACCCGGAGATCACCACGCATACCGGTTCGGAATCGCCGTTCGGGTACCTCGACTGGTGGCCGAACTCGCTGTGGATGAACACCCAGCTCGAGCCGTACAACGACCCGCGCGTCCGTCACGCGATCAACCGTGCCATCAACCGCGATGTCATCAACGACATCCTCTATGACGGCGCCCCGATCGCAACGATCTACCCGTTCCCGCTCTACCCGAACCTGCAGGCTTTTGCTGACTCGGCCGCCGTCAAGGCGCTCGAGGAGCAGTACCAGCCGCGCAAGTTCGACCCTGAAGAGAGCGCCGCGCTCATGACCGAAGCAGGGTTCGCCCTGAACGGCGACGGGCTGTGGGAAAAGGACGGCAAGACCGTCGACGCCACGATCCAGGGCTTTGAAGGCATCCATGGCGACATCGTCCCGATCCTGGTCGAGATGCTGCGTACGGCTGGCTTTGACGCCGCGATCAACTTCGGCCCCGACGCCTACCAGAACATGGCGGACGGCAAGGCCGGCCTCTACATGTTCGGCCACGGCGCTTCCCTGTTCGACCCGTTCGAAGCCTTTAACCTCTTCCACGGCAAGTACAGCAACGCCATCGGCACTTCGGCCGGCAACAACCGGTTCTCGCGCTACAAGAACCCGGAATACGACGAGATACTCGACTCGATCGCTCCGCTGTCGTCCGACGATCCGAAGTTCATCGAAGGCGCTACCAAGGCGCTGGGTATCTACTGGCGCGATCAGATCGACGTTCCGATCATCCAGTGGCTGCACCGCATCGCCTACAACCAGCACTACTGGAAGAACTGGCCGACTACCGCCAACCCCGCAATGGGCACCAACGGCGCGTTCTGGGCCCATACCGGTACGCTGGTGATCACCTCGCTGCAGCCGAGTGGCGCGCAGTAAACTGAAGTTACGACTATCGGAGTGCGCGTCCGCGCGCACTCCTCCAAACGTCACCGTGCCGGAGTTGACCGAGTGAACTTCAAGCTGATTGCCAAGCGCCTCTCCTTCCTGGTTCTGGTCATCTGGGCCGCATCCACGATCGTTTTCTTCATTCCCCGCCTTTCGCCTCGCAATGCCATCCGTGAACGCTTCGCCGAACTGGCGCGCTCCGGCGGGTTCTCGCCCGGCGATATCGAGAAGCTCATCGCCAACATGAACCAGCAGTTCGGCCTCGATAAGCCGCTGCTCGAGCAATACTGGACCTATCTCGGTAACATCCTCCGGATGGATTTCGGCTATTCGCTGAACCGCTATCCCGCGACGGTCACCGATATCATCAGCCAGGCCCTGCCCTGGACCTTCGGCCTGCTGCTGGTCACCACCATTCTCAGTTTCGTCATCGGCAACCTGCTCGGCGCCGTCTCGGCCTGGCCCAAGGCGCCCAACTGGCTGCGCAACATCGCCACCCCCTTCGTGCTGCTGACCGGCGTGCCGCCGGTGATCATGGGCGTGTTGCTGCTGTTCTTCATCGGCTTCCGTCTGAAGCTCCTGCCGCTCGGCGGCGCCTATTCCATCGGCGTCGTGCCGAATTGGTCCTTTGAGTTCGCCTTCGACCTGCTCAGGCACCAATTGCTTCCGGGTCTTGCGCTGATCCTCGGCTCCGTCGGCGGCTGGGTGCTGTCGATGCGTGGCATGGGTGTCACCATCCAGGGCGAGGACTATGTGAACTTCGCCGAGCACAAGGGCCTCACCGGCGGTCGCATCTTCCGCGACTACTACCTGCGCAACACCTTGCTGCCGCAGGTCACGGGGCTCGCGCTCGCACTCGGTACCGTCATCACCTCCGCCATCATCGTCGAGGGCCTCTTCGGCCTGCCTGGCCTCGGCACCGTGCTCAACAACGCCATCCGGTCCAATGACTTCCCGACCATCTATGGGATCGTGCTGTTCATCACCATCGCCATCGCGGTGCTGATGGCAGTGCTCGAGTTTGTCTATCCGCTGCTCGACCCACGCGTGCGCAACCAGTAGGAACCGGAAAATTGACGACCATTACCGCAACCTCACCGGCGATCGCAGAAACCTCGATGGAGCAGCCCAGCAGCCTCACGCTGTTCCTGCGCTACCTCCGCCGCAACAAGGGACTGGCTGTCGGCCTGATCATCCTGATCGCGCTGATCCTGTTCACAGTGATCGGCTTCATGACGATCAACCCCAAGCACGCCTATCCGCTTTCGGTGGCGACCAAGAAGCCACCGAGCCTGCAATATCCGTTCGGCACCGACTTCTTCGGCCGTAACCTCTTGGCGGCGATGGTCGTCGGCATGTGGCAGACCGCCATCATCGGCGTCATCGCCGGCGGTCTCGGCACGCTGATCGGCGTCATCCTCGGCTTCACTTCCGCCTATTTCGGCGGCTGGATCGACGCCACGGTCCGCACCGTGTGCCAGATCCTCACGCCGATCCCGGTGCTGCTGATCCAGGTGGTCGTGGCCGGTTCGCTCGACAAGCGCGACGTCACCATCATCACCATGGCGCTGATCGTCGTGATGCTCGCATGGATGGGACCAACGCTCGTCATCCGAGCGCAAGTTCTGACTATGAAGGAGCGACAATTCGTATCGGTCGCGAAGCTCTCGGGCGTCAGCGACGTCGGCATCATCTTCAAGGAGATCCTGCCCAACCTCTTGCCGTTCATTGCCGCGGCATTCGTCGGGCAGGTGTTCGCCGCCGTGTTCGCCTCGTTCTACCTCGCGGTGCTCGGCCTCGGGCCGCTGCGCGAGCCGCTGCTCGGCAACATCATCTGGGCAGCTCAGCTGCAGGGCGCCTTCTTCAACGGCTGGTGGTGGTGGCCGATCGCCCCATCGATCGCAATGATCCTGATCCTCGGCTCGCTCGCCCTGATCAACATGGGCCTCGACGAACTGGCCAATCCGCGCGTGCGCAAGACGGAGTGATGACTATGAACCTTGCAACCACGGAAGACGTAACCGGCCGGAGCGCCAAGGTTGCGGCGACTAGCCCCATCCTGCGCGTCGAAGACCTCGTCGTCACCTACTACACCGACCTCGGCCGCGCCCGCGCCCTGGACAATGTCAGCTTCACCCTCGAGGCCGGCATGAAGATGGGCATGGTTGGCGAGTCCGGCTCGGGCAAGTCCACCCTCGCCCTCGCGATGATGCGCATGATCAAGCCCCCTGGGCGGATCGAAGGCGGCCATGTCTGGGTCGGCGGCACCGACCTGCAGTCGCTCAACGATGAAGGCATGCGCAAGGCGCGGCTGTCGAAGATCGCCTACATCCCACAAGGCGCCATGAACTCGCTCAATCCGGTCACCCGGATCGGCGAGCAGATGGTGGACGCCATCAAGTCGCACCTGTCCGGCGAGAGCCGGAAGGCAATCAACGATCGATGCCACTGGGCCCTGAAGTCGGTGGATCTCGATCCGAGCGTCTTCCACATGTACGCCCATGAGTTGTCGGGCGGCATGAAGCAGCGCGTCTGTATCGCCATCGGTATCCTGCTGCGCCCCGAAGTGATCATCGCCGACGAGCCGACCAGCGCGCTCGACGTGGTCACCCAGCGCCAGGTGATGGAAACCATCGACAAGGTGCAGGACGAGATCGGCGCAGCGGTTATCCTGATCGGTCACGACATGGGCCTTATGGCCCAGACGATGGATCGGGTGGCGGTGATGTATGCCGGCCGGCTCGTCGAGGTTTCGACGGTCCGCGAGATGTTCACCGATCCCAAGCACCCCTACTCGCAGGCGCTGATTTCCAGCCTGCCCACCCTCGACAACCGGGGCAAGTTCCAGGGCATTCCCGGCCTCGCACCCTCCTTGCACCGGCTGCCCAGTGGCTGCGCCTTCCATCCACGCTGCCCCTTTGCGTCCGATCGGTCCCGCACGGAAAAGCCCAAGGTAAACGTACTTCCGGGAGGACGACTCGTCGCCTGCCATATCTATGACGAGGAGACTTGATCCGTGTCCAACCTGTTGGAAATCCGCAACGTTACCAAGGTCTACCAGCGCGGCTTGTTGAGCTCGCATGCCAAGATTGCGTTGAAAGAATTCTCGCTGACGCTGAAGGAAGACGAGCCGACCATCATGACGGTCGCCGGCGAGTCGGGCAGCGGCAAGACCACTCTGGCCATGCTGCTGTTGGGCTTCATCACCCCGACGACCGGCGAAATCCTCTATCGCGGCAAGAACATCACGACGCTGCGTGGCAAGGAGCGGATAGCCTATCGGCGCGAAGTGCAGGCGGTGTTCCAGGATCCGTTCGCGGTGTTCAACCCGTTCTATACCGTCGACCATCTGCTGACCGTGCCGATCAAGCAGTTCAAGCTGGCCAGGTCCGGCCGGGAAGCTCGAGCCAAGATGGACGAGGCGCTCACCACCGTAGGCCTCCGTCCCGAGGATGTGCTCGGCCGCTTCCCGCACCAGCTCTCGGGCGGTCAGCGCCAGCGCATCAATGTTGCGCGTGCGCTGCTGTTGAAGCCCCGGCTACTGATCGCCGACGAGCCGGTGTCAATGGTGGATGCGTCGCTGCGTGCGAACATTCTCGAGTCGTTGCGGAACCTGCACCGCGATCACGGTGTGACGATCATCTACATCACGCATGATCTGACAACGGCGTATCACGTCTCCAACTCGATCACCGTGCTGTACCGCGGCGAGGTGGTGGAGAAGGGCGACGTTGAAAGCGTGATCCGGAACCCTCAGCACGCCTATACGCAACTGCTGGTCGACTCGATCCCCTGGCCCAACCTCGACCAGAAATGGGGCCAGCACAGGAACTTGACCCCCGAAACGGTAATGGGCGCCGAGGCTGGGGTCCGCTAAGCCGCCAGCCTGATCGGAGACCATCCGAAAGCCTAAGCGACACGGCCTTCGGGCCGTGTTCATTCTGTCCGCCGCTCGCATTCATTTTAGCCATATTGCCGGCCAGTCGTTACCGCGCCGCGACTTCACAGGACCTTCAGCGCCATGCTCGAAATCGCCGAATTTATCAATCCAACGCCCTCGCCCCTGTGGAAGCTGGCGAAGCAAGCCGGCGTCGACCTGGCGGTTGCCGGCCTGCCCTTCGACACGCTGCAGGCGGGCGAACGCGTTTCGAGCCTGTCGGCACTGCAGCGCATGAAGGACCGCTACGAGGAAGGCGGCTTCAAGATCGAGGTGATCGAGTCGCGCCCGCCGCTGAACCTCGCGAAGCGCGGCCTCGAGGGCCGTGACGCCGAGATCGACGTGGTCTGCGAACTGCTGACCAACATGGGCAAGCTCGGCATCCCGGTGTGGTGCTACGAGTGGATGACCGATTTCAACTGGGTCCGCACCAACATGGCGACGCCGTCGCGCGGCGGCTCGGTGGTCACCAGCTTCAACGTCAACGACGTGCCCGACAACATCACCTCCAACCCGCCGATCAGCGAGCCGGAGCTGTGGACCAACCTCGAGTATTTCCTGCGCAAGGTCCTGCCCGTCGCCGAGAAGGCTAACGTCAAGCTCTCGATGCACCCGGACGATCCGCCGATCACCCCGATCAAGGGCGTCAGCCGCATCATGCGGACCATCCCGAATTACCAGCGCCTGATCGACATGCTGCCGTCGGACCACAACACCATCACCATGTGCCAGGGCAACTTCACCCTGATGACCGACGACCTGCCGCGCGAGATCAGGAAGTTCGGCAAGAAGATCAGCTTCGTGCACTTCCGCGACGTGAAGGGCATTCCGACCGCCTTCGAGGAAACCTGGCACGACGCCGGCAAGACCGACATGCTGGCCACGATGCAGGCCTACCGAGACATCGACTTCGACGGCGTGCTGCGCCCCGACCACGTCCCGACCGTCGAAGGCGACAGCAACGAGAACGCCGGCTACTCGTCGTTCGGCCGGCTCTATGCCATCGGCTACATCCGCGGCCTGCGCCAGGCCGTGTACGCGAAGTAGGATTTGCTGAGAATGAAGATCGCACTCACCGGCTCGAGCGGCGGTATCGGCCGCGCTATCATCACCGAGGCCGCCAAGCAGGGTCACACCCTCGTCTGCATCGACCGCGTCGCTGCGCCAGAGACCGAGGAAGCCAGCAAGCTGCATTTCGTGCAGGCCGACATGAGCGAGTACGACAAGCTCGTCGAGGCGTTCGCGGGCGTTGACGGCGTCATTCACATGGCTGCCATCCCCTCCCCCGGCCGGCATCCCGACCATATCGTCCACAACAACAACGTGGTGGGCAGCTACAACGTACTGCGCGCCGCCGCCGAACACGGCATCAAGCGCGTCTGCCAGGCCTCCAGCGTCAACGCCATCGGCCACTCCTACAGCCGCAACCCGCGCTACGACTACCTACCGCTCGACGAGGAGCACCCGAACTACACCGAGGACCCGTACAGCCTGTCGAAGTGGATTTGCGAGCAGCAGGCCGACACCTTCGTGCGCCGCTACGAGGACATGCGCATCGCCAGCATGCGCTTTCACTGGGTGGTGCCGGAGCGCGAGCTCGCGGCCCGCAGCTTCACTGCCGAGAGTACCCACGTCGACGCCGCCAAGCACCTGTTCGCCTATACCCGCTTCGACTCGGCGGCACGCGCCTGCCTGTTGAGCCTGACGGCCGCCTTCAATGGCCACGAGGTGTTCTACATCGTTGCTCCGGATACGACTGTCGAAGTGCCCAGCCTCGAACTTGCCGCCAAGCACTTCCCGAACATTCCGATCAAAGGCGACTTGAGCGGCTTCCGCAGCTTCTTCAACTCGTCAAAGGCCGAGCGCCTGCTCGGCTGGAAGCACGATTTGGCCTGAACCGCGGATCGCAGTAACGCTCGCTAGACGCTGTCTTCGATACTGCCTGTCCGAACTGGGAACCAACCTGCCTGGGTGCGGGTTGGACCGGCGGTCCACCACTGGAGCAACGCCATGAGACTTACCGCAACGTTCGCCCTTGCCGTCGCCCTGCTGGGTGTCGCAGTCCCTGCCTTTGCGCAGGGCACCCCGGATACGGCGGTGGTGGGCACCAAGCAGTTCGAGATGAAGGAGCTCACCAACGGGCTCGAAGGCCCGTGGGAGATCACCTGGGGGCCGGACAACTGGCTCTGGGTTACCGAACGCGTCGGCGGCAAGATCACCCGCGTCAATCCGGCGGATGGCACCAAGCAGGTGGCGATCGACATCGAGGCGGTCGCGGCTCCCGGCGGGCAGGATGGCTTGCTCGGCCTGGCGCTCGATCCGGGCCTGTTGAAGGGCACCGGCAACGACTTCGTCTATGCAGCCTATACCTACGAGGACAAATCGCTGCCGCAGCATGAATGGGTCAAGGACCAGTTCAGCCCTTACGCCTTCCTCTTCGCCAAGATCGTCCGGCTCACCTACGACGAGGCGGCCGGCACGCTTAGCGACCCGCAGGTGATCATCGCCGGCATGCCCGGCCAGAACGACCACAATTCCGGTCGCCTGAAGTTCGGGCCGGATGCCAAGCTCTACTACACCATCGGCGATGGCGGTAAGGGTCAGCTCGGCAACTGGTGTATCCCCATCGAGGCCCAGCGCCTCCCGACCGCCGACGAGCTGACGGCCAAGAACTGGATCGCCTACCAGGGCAAGTCGCTGCGGCTCAACCTCGACGGCTCGATCCCCGAGGACAACCCGGTGATCGACGGCATCAAGAGCCACGTCTTCACCTACGGCCACCGCAACATGCAGGGCATCGACTTCGGCCCGGACGGCACGCTCTACGCCTCCGAGCAGGGCCCCAAGACCGATGACGAAGTGAACGTGCTCGTCGCCGGCGGCAACTACGGCTGGCCGCATGTCGTCGGCTTCAAGGACGACAAAGCCTACCAGGCCGCCCGATGGGATCTGGCCACAACGCCCTGTGCGCAGTTGACTTTCAACGACATCACCATCGATCCGTCAGTGCCGGTCGAGGACGAAACCAGTTGGCCCGTCGAACAGCAGGATCCCGTCGCCACCCTGTTCACCGTCCCCAGCGACTGGGACTTCACCGACCCGGCCTGTGGCGGCATCGACTTCATCTGCTGGCCGACCGTCGCCACCTCCGCCATGCAGGCCTACTTCCCCGCCGCAGGCGAGGGCATCCCGGGTTGGGAGAACTCGCTGCTGGTCACCACGCTGAAGCGTGGTTCCATCTACCGCGTCCCGCTCGCCGCCGACGGCAAGACCGCAGCCGGCCCGATCGAGCGTTACTTCCAGTCGGAAAACCGCCTGCGGGACATGGCGCTGAGCCCCGACATGAAGACCCTGTACATGGCGACGGACATGGGCGGCCTCGCTGGCTCGATGAGCGGCGGCACCACCACGACCATGCAGAACCCCGGCGCCATCCTCGTCTACACCTACACCGGTGAAGGCGACGGCACCGCTGCAGCCACCACGACGGAAGAGGCTCCGGCTGTCGAGGCGCCCGCCGCAGCCGCCACGGCTGGCGAACCGGTGACCTTCACCGCGGAACAGGCTGCACGCGGCAAGACTGCCTATGATGCCAACTGCGTCTCGTGCCACGGCCCGGACCTGATCAGTGCCAACTACGGCCCGCCCCTCGCCGGCGACTATTTCGCAGGAAAGTGGATCGGCCAGACCGCAGCCGCGCTCTACACCCACACCCACGACCGCATGCCGCCCTCGCGCCCGGGCCAGCTTGGCGATGAAACCTATGCCGACCTCGTCGCATACATCCTGCAGGTCAACGGCCTTGCCGCCGGCGACACCGAGCTACCGACAGACGCGGCAAAGCTTGAGACCATGATCATCGCCAAGTAACGGGCGTTCATCGCAAATGCGTCGAAGGGCTCCTCAGGAGCCCTTCTTTTGCGTGCTGCTACTTGGGGACTTGTCCCTGCAAGCCGAACCGGTCGTGGTCCCGCGGATCTCCCGTATCATCGATGTCCGGGTCGAGGTGCCCGAGCAGATCGTCATATTCCCGCTCGGCCAGGCCGTAGACACCATTGGTGAACTCGGCCAGGCCGATGCGGTCAACGATGGCGACAACGCCCCGCATTGTGCGGATCAGCCCCCTCGCCTCGAGATCCTGGAGCGCCCGGGTGACGCCAGCGCGGCGCACCAGGATCTCGAGGCGAGGGGGCTGATCCGCACAATGCGGGGCGTTGTCGCCATCGTTGACCGCATCG
>JBKJMF010000598.1:0-10849 GCA_046596525.1 Devosia sp.
CTGGGGACGCTAGGCCGGACCGAGGTGCGGGCGGTGCTCGACGAGATCCCGGCGCTGGCCGATTTCGAGCCGTTCGGGGTGTATTGCAGCTGGGAGATTTCGCTGAGTTCGGCGACGCTGACCGAGGCGGCGATTGCTGAGGTGTTCGAGTTCGTCGAGGGCAATTGCGACCTGACGATCACGCGCGGCGTGGCGCCGGTGGTGGCCGAGGAGGCGCTGGACGCCGAGATCGAGGCGATGCCGTCGTTCGCCGAGCTAATGGTGGCCGAGGAGCCGGAAGGTGAGGTTGAAGCCGAGGCGCTGAGCGCCGAGCTGCTGAGCTTTGCCGATCTGGCCGAGAGCATGAAGCCGGCGTTGAAGGCAGCGCCGCCGAGAATGCCGACGCCGCTGAAGCAGTCGGCTCCGGCCGAGGACCTCGACGGGGAGAACGACCGCCGTTCGGGCGTCGAGGACCGGCGCAACGGCGTGCAGTCGATCCGTGTCGACCTCGACAAGATCGACCGCGTGGTCAACATGGTGGGCGAGCTGGTAATCACGCAGTCGATGCTCACCCAGCAGATGGATGAGACGCTGCGGGCGCGCTACCAGGAACTGGTGCGCGGCCTCGAGGTGCTGGCGCAGACGACGCGCGGCCTGCAGGACTCGGTGATGGCGATCCGCGCACAGCCGGTGAAGACGGTGTTTTCGCGCATGCCGCGACTGGTGCGCGAACTGGCAACGAAGACCGGCAAGAAGATCCGGCTCGAGACGATCGGCGAGAACACCGAGATCGACAAGACGATCATCGAGCAGCTTTCCGACCCGTTGACCCACATGATCCGCAACTCGGCCGACCACGGTATCGAGAGCCCGGAAAAGCGGCTGGCTGCCGGCAAGTCCGAGTCCGGGGCGATCCGGCTGTCGGCCGAGCAGGCTGGCGGCAATATCCTGATCGCGGTGGAAGACGATGGCGGCGGCATCAACCGCGAGCGCGTGCTGCAGGTGGCGCGTGACCGTGGCGTGGTGGGGCCGGAGCAGACGCTGAGCGACGAGCAGATCGACCAGCTGATCTTCGCGCCGGGGTTCTCGACGGCTTCGGAGGTCTCCGACATTTCGGGGCGCGGCGTCGGCATGGACGTGGTGCTGAGTAATATCAAGAAGATCGGCGGCTCGGTGCATGTGAAGAGCTGGACCGGCAAGGGCACGCGGATGACGCTGCGCCTGCCGCTGACGCTTGCGGTGCTCGATGTGATGCTGGTGAAGGTGGCGGGCAGCCCGTACGTGATCCCGCTGAGCTCGATTGTCGAAACCATCCAGTGCGCGCGGGCCAATTTTTCGCGCATGCCGACCGGCGGCCAGGTGCTGCAGGTGCGCGGCGAATATGTGCAGGTGGTGGACCTCGCCTCGCGCTTCGAGATGAGCACGGAGGTGGCGCGTGATAACCGCTTCGTCGTCCTCTGCGAGGCGGAGGGTGGGGTAAAGGTGGCGGTGATCGTCGACGACATCATCGGCCAGCAGCAGGTGGTGATCAAATCGCTGGAGGAGAACTTCCAGTCGATCGAGGGCATCGCCGGCGGCACCATCCTCGGCGACGGCAACGTGGCGCTGATCGTCGACGTGCAGGGTCTGAAATCCGCGACGGCAACTGCGGCTCACAAAAGCGCCGCCTGACGCGGCGCCGAACGACACAATTGACGCCGGCCAGGAGGCCGGCAGGAAAGGCAACAAGACCATGGAATCCCTCGCATTCAAGGACGACATCTCCGGCAGCGTCGCGGCTGCCGCCAACTCGCTGCAGCTGATCGCGTTCTCGATCGGCGAGCAGACCTACGGGGTGGAAATCACAACGGTGCGCGAAATCCGCGCCTGGAACGGCGCGACACCGCTGCCCAACACGCGCGAGTTCGTGCGCGGGGTGATCAACCTGCGCGGCACGATCGTGCCGATCTTCGATTTGCGCGCCCGCTTCGGCGAAGGCGTGACCTCGCCGACCAAGAATCACGTGGTGGTGGTGATGTCGGTGGGCGAGAAGTGGGTGGGGATACTGGTGGACGCGGTGAGCGACATTCTGACGGTAGCCAAGTCGGACATCCACAACGTGCCCGAGGGGAACTCGATCGACACCGAACTGCTCAACGGCATCGTGACCCACGAGAGCCGCATGGTCGGACTGATCGACCTGCACGCCGTGGTGTCCGGAGCGAAGATGGACAGCTGAGACTGGCCCATCGCTGTGGGTTTTGAAAGGC
Source organism: Devosia sp. (assembly GCA_046596525.1). Classification (GTDB taxonomy): domain Bacteria; phylum Pseudomonadota; class Alphaproteobacteria; order Rhizobiales; family Devosiaceae; genus Devosia_A. Next base: position 2,229 of record JBKJMF010000598.1, read on the forward strand.
CGCCTCCGGGCGGCCTTTTGCTTTGTCAGTGGAAGTTGCGGCCAGACGGTAGTGCGGCGTAGGCCTCGCGGCTGAGCTGTTCGCGACGGCGGCGTTCGCCTTCATCGCGGCCGGGTTGCGGGCCACTGCGGCCTTCGTCGCCGCGGGCGAGGACGGCGTTGCCGACGTCGTGACCCTGGGCGAGTTCGATCAGGCTGGGGGTGAAATCGGTGAAGGAGCGGGAGACGAGGTGGGTGACGAGGCCTTCGCGCTGGAGCTGGCCGCGGACGGCGAGGAGGCGTGAGCCCAGCACGACGCGTCGGTTGTTGTCGAAGGTCTTGTTCCACACGATGATGTTGGCGATGCCGGTCTCGTCCTCGAGCGTCATGAAAATCACTCCGCTGGCCGTACCCGGTTGCTGGCGGACCAGCACGAGGCCGGCGGCCTCGACGATGGCGCCGTTCGGTTTGTCGCCGAGGTCAGCGCACCGGATCGTGCCACGCCGGTCGAGTTCGTGACGCAGAAACCCGACCGGGTGGCCCTTCAACGACAGCGATAGCGTGCGGTAGTCGTGCACCACCGACTCGCCTGCCGGCATCATCGGCAGGTCGATCTCGGCGTCATCGGGCTGCGACTCCCGCTTGGAAATCGCGAACAGCGGCAGCTGCTCCGCCCCGGCCGAGCCATGGAGCCCGCGCACGATCCACAGCGCCTCGCGCCTGTTCACCCCGAGCGATCCGAAGGCATCGGCCTCGGCCAGTTTCTCAAGCGTCGCCACCGGCAGCCCGGTCCGCAGCCACAGGTCGCGGATAGAGGCGTAACCATCATCGCGACGTTCGATGATCAGGTCGGCATGGGTCGTTTTCAGGCCGCTTACCTGCTTTAATCCGAGGCGGATGGCATTGGTGGAGCTGATATCGCCGGTCATTTCGGCATGCTGCTTGGCAATCCTATCGCGGGCAGGAAAACCGGGTTCGAGCTTGTAGAGCCAATCCGAGCGGTTGATATCAGCAGCACGTACTTCCACGCCATGTTCGATGGTATCCCGGACGATCTGAGCGGGTGAATAAAAGCCCATCGGCTGACTATTGAGCAAGGCGCAGGCGAAAACATCGGGATAGTGGCACTTTACCCAGCACGAGGCGTAGACGAGCAGCGCGAACGATGCGGCATGGCTCTCGGGAAAGCCGTATTCGCCGAACCCCTCGATCTGCGCAAAGCAGCGCTTGGCAAAATCCTCGGGATATTCGTTGCCAATCATGCCTTTGATGAACTTGTCCTTGAACAGCTCGATCTTGCCATTGCGCCGCCAGGTGGCCATGGCGCGGCGCAGTTGATCGGCTTCACCGGGACTGAAGCCTGCTCCGACGACGGCGATCTGCATCGCCTGCTCCTGGAACAGCGGAATACCCTTGGTGCGCTCCAGCACCGCTGCCAGTTCGGGGCGCACCGTCTCGACCTTCTCGATCCCCTGCCGGCGCTTCAAATAGGGATGTACCATGCCACCCTGGATCGGACCGGGGCGCACGATCGCCACCTCGATGACGAGGTCGTAGAACTTCTCCGGCTTGAGCCGTGGAAGCATCGACATCTGCGCCCGGCTTTCGATCTGGAAGACTCCGATAGTGTCGGCGCGATGGGTCATGGCGTAGACCCGCGCTTTCTTGGACTGATCGGGATCGTCCTCTTCCGCCATCAGCTCGGCGAGGGTGACGTCGCGCTGATAATGTGTTCGCAGCAGCTCGAAGCATCGGCGCAGGCAAGTCAGCATGCCGAGCGCCAGCACGTCGACCTTGAGGATGCCGAGCGCGTCGATATCGTCCTTGTCCCATTCTACTATGGTGCGGCTGTCCATTGCGGTCTTTGAGATTGGCACAAGGCTTTCGAGTGAATCGCGCGTGATGACAAAGCCGCCGACATGCTGACTCAGATGCCGTGGGAACGACTTCAACACGGACACAACATTGAACATCTGCGTCAGGGTCGGATCGTCCGCATCAAGTCCCAACATCTTGATGCCCTTGAGATCGGCGGCGTTGCCCCAACCCCAATGCAGCTGGTTGAGCGCACCTACGGTATCGTCGGAAATGCCAAACACCTTGGCCGTTTCGCGAATGGCGCTCTTCGAACGGTAAGAGATGACTGTCGCTGTCAGCCCGGTGCGCTGTCCGCCATACTTCTGGTAGACGTACTGCATCACCTCCTCACGTCGCTCATGCTCGAAGTCGACGTCGATATCGGGCGGCTCGTTGCGCTCGGTAGACAGAAACCGGCCAAACACCAGCTCGCTGGTAACTGGATTTACCTCAGTGATCTCAAGGCAGTAGCACACCATGGAGTTGGCGGCTGAGCCCCGTCCCTGGCACAGGATTTTCCTCTCGTGGCGGGCGAAACGGACGATGTCCTGTACCGTCAAGAAGTAGGACGGATACTTCATCTCGGCGATCAGCTTGAGTTCGAAGATGACGCCATCGATAACCTTCTGTGGAACCCCGCTCGGATAACGCCTGCGGGCACCCTCCCAAGCCAGCCGTTCCAGCGTTTCCTGCGCCGTCTCACCATTGCCGATCGTCTCGGTGGGGTAGTTGTACTTCAACTGATCGAGGCTGAAGCTGATCCGGTCGAGCAGCGCTTGCGTCTCGGCCAGTGCCTTGGGATGTTCGGAAAATAGCCGCACCATCTCGTGAGGGCGCTTCAGATGACGCTCGGCATTCTGCTGCAGGCGGCGCCCGGCGGTTTCGAGCGTCAGGTGCTCACGGATGCAGGTGACGACGTCCTGCATGATCTTGCGGTTTGGCTCGTGGTAGAGCACGTCGTTTACGGCAAGCAGGGGCACGCCCACCTGGCTGGCCATCGCGGCAAGCCGGTTGAGCCGGGCCCGGTCGGTGCCCTTGAACGTCGACGCTGCTGCAAGCCAGACGTTGCCCGGACTTAGCTTCGCCAGCCGGTCAAGCACAGCGGCAGAATGCTCCCACCGCTTTTCGTCGCAGTGGAGGATCAGCAGTTGGCCCTCGATGAAGTCCTCGAGGTCGGAGAAATGCAGCACGCATTTCCCCTTCTCGCTCTCCTCCCTGAGATTGCCCCGGCTCAGCAGCCGGCAGAGCCGGCCATAGGCCTCGCGGTCCGAAGGGTAGGCGATAATGTCCGGCGTCTCGTCGGCAAAGCAGAGGCGTACTCCGACCACATAGCGAAACTCCGGCGCTTGCTCCTTCAGGTCGCGGTGGGCGACATAGCCCCGTACCACCCCGGCAAAGCTGTTGCGGTCGGCGATCCCCACGCCACTGAGGCCGAGCGCGATGGCGGCCGAGACCAGTTCCTCCGGGTGCGAGCCGCTTCTAAGGAACGAGAAATTGCTGGTGACCATCAGCTCCGCATAGGGCGCGTTCATGAGAAGAACCCGTGCAGGAACCAGCGAGGCGCTTCGGCCGCGCCATAAAGCCCGATCCGGAAAATCCAGAACCGGCGACCGCCATCGTCTTCGACGATGTAGTAGTCGCGAACGACGGTCAGCGGATCGAACGGTTTGAGCTTGGACACATGTTCCTCCTTGTCGTGTGCCGGCTTCTTCTTGTCCTTGCTATCGTCGCGTGGATCCCCCCGTTTCTCGCGCGTTTGCGGTGGTAACAGCAGGTTGAGATTTTTGCCCGAGCGCCACCACTCAGCCTCGATACGCTCAGGTCCTGAGGCTTTGAGGATGCGATAGGCGATCCGGCGCCAGATCATGCGCATCGGCGGGCCATGAGGCACTTCGGCGACCACGCCGATGGGTTCGGGGCTGGGCAAAAGCCGCAAGGGTCGTAGTAGTTCGGGATCGGGGGCAGCCTCAGGGTCGTCCTCCGTACGTGCCACCACTGGCTCAAGCTTCACTGCCAACTCGGGAATATGGGTGTTGACGAATTTGCTGCGGGTCAGGGCCAAAGGGCCGAGGCGGTTGCTCATCCGATCGTAGAGCTGGTCGAGATCGCGTGTGCCGTCATTGATCTCAAATGCGCCAATCTGGGTGCTCTGCACTTCGGATAGCGAGGTTGCAGCGAGACGGATCATATCGATGCCGAAACCTGCATCATATTCACCCGCCAGCCGTTCCGACCGATGAACAAAGAGCTGGGCGATATGATTGGGGTCGCGCGTCGCGCGCCCGGCGTTGATCGAAAGCGTGATGACCTTATGGTCGACCCGGTAGAGGAAGAGGTGGAAGGTCTGTGCTCCCAGCTCCTCAGACTCGAGCCGAAGGGCGAGCCGGATGGCAAGATCGCGGGCCGACATCAGCACGTCGTCCATGTAGCCGATCGGCTCAGCGAAACGCTGCTCGGCGTAATGTTCGACGATTGGGATACGTGGAGTGATGCGCTCCTCGATCAATCCCAATGCCTGATCGAGCCTAGTGAGGAGTGACAGCTCGAACCGCGCTAGCAGCGCCTTGCGCGGCCGATCGTAAAGCTGCCCGATGCGCTTGAGGCCCATCTGGTTGAGGTTAGCAACCTGGGACTCATCGAGCCTTAGAGCAACGACCGGAAGGTCTGCCAGGGCATCACGATGCCCTCCTGACGCCACGACGCCAGGGCGGAAGTGGGCAAGTGCCCAGGCGCTGCCGACGGTATCGGCAATGGCGCCTGAAACCGTGAAGCCCAGTCCCCGTAGCCGTTGAACCACGAATTCAAGCGTCCTGTTCTCACCACCGAACAGATGTGCCACCCCGGTGATATCGAGGATCAAGTCGCCATAGGCAGTGACGTCGGTCATCACCGAAACGATCGGACTCGCATTGCTGTGCCAATCGGCAAAATCGGCAAAGACATGCTCGAGATAGGCACGATCGATCTCGCGTACCTCAAGGGTAGGAACGAGCGCTCGCGCGTCGGAAAGGTTTTGCCCGGGTGCAAGTTTTGCTTCCGTGGCGGCAGCGTCCACGGCCACAAGTCGCATCGCGCCCTTCTGCCTTTCCCACAGGGCGAGAGGACGGCCAATCGTGGAGAGCGCCGGATCAGCTCGCTTGAGACAATCGGTCGCCCAGCGCGGCAGGTTGAGGGCGAGATACCTCCGGCCCCTTCCGAGGTTGAGCTTCAGTTCGTGCCGGTTCGGCTGAAACAAAGCCATTTTCTGTCCAGTCCAAAACGAGACGCATGTGCTCGGCACGTTGCAGCTTGTTGCCGAGCCGCTTCTTTTCGATCTCGATGAGGTAGCGGGGTGGGCCGGGCGACATGGGGTCGAAGGCCTGTTCGGCGCTGAGAGCGGGCGAGACGCGCCAGCGCAGCTTTGCCGCGCTCGCCTCTCGCTCGCGACCGTAGCGGAGCAGAAAGGCTGAAGTCCCGGCGGCTGAGGCCCGAAGGCTCAAACGGCGGGAAACGGTGAAATCGAGTGCCTTGGGGTGCCCGACAATATCAGCAATCACTCCGGCAACAGCGCGGCAGGCGATGGCTTCTTCCATGGCCCAGAGCAGCTCGGTGAGTGTTTCCACCTGGCCGATGATCAGCTTGTCCGGCTCGATGCCAAATGGCTTCAGCCCAATTGAGTAAGGGAGCCCGAGTTCCTGCGTATCCTTCGCAAGTTGCAGGTAGATAATCGCCTGGCGCTCGCTGCTGATCAGCCCACGCGCGAGGCCGAGCGCGAACCCCAGTACGGCCGGGTTGTGCTGCAATTCATCGGCAAAAACCTCATGCAGCATGCCAGGAGGTGCCGACAACAGCTCGGTAAGCCTCGGTCGTGTGTCATTAGCAGCTACCCTGTTGCCGAGTCGTTGCTCAGCCAGCGCGCCTTCCGCCAGCAGTGGGCGCTTTTCCAGAGCAGCGATTTTCAGCCGCAAGGCGTCGAGATCGTGGCTTGCGAGGCCCGGCATCTGAGCCTCCCTGTTGTCTAACTAGAACAAACAGAGAACACCAGAGTCGGAGGGAGAGTCAAGCTGGATGAATCCGCGACGTCCGGTTCACGTCGGCAAAGCTGCGGCATGCGGGCACTTTCGCGATGGGCCGGGACTGCCTATGTTTCCTCGTACCCACCGAAGGACTTCCTCCCATGTTCGATGCGCTGCGCTCCATCTTCCAGAGACCCGATGCCACTGTGCTCAGCATGGAGCCAAAACTGGCGGTGGCGGCGCTGCTGGTGCATCTGGCGGCCATCGACGGCAATGTCAGCGAGCCCGAGCGACAGGCGCTGGAGGGGACGCTGATGGATTATTACGAACTCGGCGAGGACGAGGTGGGCAAGCTGATCGTCGAGGCGACCAAGCGGGACCAGGAATCGGTGGATTTCTATCGCTTCACTTCGGCACTCTCGTCGCTCGACGACAGCGAGAAGATCGAGATCATCCGGATGATGTGGCAGGTGGTGTTCGCCGACAAGCGTAACCATGAGCTCGAGGACAACATGGTCTGGCGCATCGCCGAGCTGATCGGGGTGTCGTCGCGCGATCGTACGGTACTGCGCAGCCAGATGGCTCGGACGTGAGCATGATCATCATCTCGACCGCGCTTGCGGTTGTAGGCACACAGCAGCGCTAGAGGCAGCACCGCAAACGGAGGTTCCCGCTTTCGCGGGAATGACCCCGTGGTTGTTGGTTGAGCCGGGTACCGACGGAGAGATCTCAGGATGGGCCCCGGCCTTCGCCGGGGTGACATCGGGAGTGGGGGACGCTCAGGGCTTCCAGGCTTCGAATTTTCCCACATATTCCGGCTCGCCGGTTTCGCAGTCGAAGTCCTTGGCTTTGGTGTCGGCGGTTTTGCGGGCCAGTTCGTTGGCGTCGGGGTTGGCCAGCGCGTCGACATAGGCGATGTGGCAGGTGGCGCCGGGGGCGACTTTGGTGACGACCAGCACCTGGCCCTCGGTTTCACCTTCCTCGCGCTTGGTGAAGAAGCGGAGGATGGTGGCGATGGGTTTCCAGTGACCTTCGGCGTTGGAGACACGCCACTCGATCTTTTCGCCCAGCCGGTTGAACGGGCCAAGGGTCTGCTCGGCGGCTTTCTCGGTGGTCGAGGTAAGGCCGTAGGAGACGAACATCCTGAGGTCGCCTTCGGTGACCATGACCGGCATGCCCTTGAGGCCCTGGCAGGCCCACATGGTGCCGAAATCGTCCGACTCGATCACCGTGCAGTCAATGTTGAGGTTGAGATCGGTGTAGCTCGACTCGATCTGCTGGGCGGAGGCAGGCGCGGCCAGCAAAAACCCGGCGGCGACATAAAGCGCACTGGCGAAAACCCTACCGATCACGGCAAATCCTCCTTAAGGCTGCATGTCACCCACGCATTCGTATGCCTTGCAATCATGGCCCCGAATAGGCCACAACCCGCCGAAATAGACCCCAAGGCAGACCCATGAACATCGACGCGATCCCGATCGGCAAGAATCCCCCCGACGACCTCAACGTGATCATCGAAGTGCCGATGGGTGGCGAGCCGATCAAGTACGAGATCGACAAGGCCTCCGGCGCGCTGTTCGTCGACCGGTTCCTCTACACGCCGATGCGCTACCCGGGAAATTACGGCTTCGTGCCGCATACGCTGTGCGGCGACGGCGATCCGCTCGATGTGATCGTGATGAACTCGCGGCCGCTGGTGCCGGGCGCCGTGGTGCGCTGCCGGCCGTTCGGCGTGCTGTTCATGGAAGACGATGGCGGCAAGGACGAAAAAATCCTCGCCGTGCCCGCGCACAAGCTCACCGCCATGTATGACAAGGTCCATGATATCGGCGATATGCAGGCCATCCAGATCGAGCGGGTGAAGCACTTCTTCACCCACTACAAGGACCTGGAGCCCGGCAAGTGGGCCAAGATCGACCGGATCGGCGGTGTCGATGATGCGCGGCGGGTGATCCTCGAATCGATCGAGCGGGCCAAGGCGGCGCAGTAGCACCGGCGACTACGCCGCCGGCATCGGCAGCGCTTGCGAGATCAGCGAACGATCCTTACCTCCGAGGCGCAACCGAGGAGGTGAGGAGCATGCGCTCATGGCTCGCCGTGCTGACAATGGTGCCGCTGATGCTGACGACGACCGCCGAAGCGCAGAGCTTGCCGTCCGACGAGGCGGTGCGGGCGACACTCACCGAACGGATCGAGGCTCGGCGCGAAGCCGTGGGGATCGCCGTTGGCCTCAGTGAGGCGACAGGGGACCGGTTCGTCGCGGCCGGCCGGTTCGGGGTTGGCGATGCCCGTGCTGTCGATGGGGAGACGGTGTTTGAGATCGGCTCGATCACCAAGGTGATGACGGCGTTGCTGTTGGCCGACATGGCGCTGAAGGGCGAGGTCAGGCTGGACGATCCGGTAGCGGCCTACCTGCCGGCAGGCACCAAGGTGCCGGAGCGCGGCGGCAAGCAGATCACGCTGCGGGACCTGGCGACGCACACCTCCGGATTGCCGCGCATGCCGGGGAATTTTGCGCCGGCCGACCCGGCCAATCCCTATGCGGACTACGGGTTCGAGCGGTTGTATGAGTTCCTCGCGAGCTACCAGTTGCCGCGCGATATCGGGGCGGAATTCGAGTACTCGAATCTTGGCGCGGCGCTGCTTGGCCATGCTTTGGCGCTCAAGGCCGGGCAGGACTACGAGACGCTGCTGACCGAGCGGGTGCTGGCGCCGCTGGGGATGACTGAGACAACTATCGAAACGCCCGCAGCGCTGATGGCGCGGATGGCGACGGGGCATGACCAGGGGC
>JBKJMF010000162.1:0-5726 GCA_046596525.1 Devosia sp.
TCGGCGATGGTTGCTCCGTCGGGCCGGCGCAGGGCAGTGATCAGCGCATCTGACGGCCTTCGGGAGGCTCGTTTCTGCAACGACTACCTTGGCAGCCTCAGCGCTACCGCCGAGCCACCCCGTGGTGGCGCTTTCGCGAGTCTCATCTACGAGCAGGCTGCCGTCGCTCTCGTGGACGACATGCTTGATCGGGTCGATACCCAGCAGCTTCAGACCATCCGTTGAGATCACGAGCTTGGTGCGCCCCAACTCCGGCGTGTCGCGCCAAAGTTCTTCGTCCGGCAAGATCGGCCGCTCGGTGATCAACTCGCGGGTGAGAAGGCTTTTGAGGATGATGCCGAGCGTGCCGCGGTTGTCGCCGAGAGATTTCGGCAGTGGCAGCACAAGCCCGCTGTCGCGGGCGGCGGCTGCGGCGAGGATGACGCGCTGGGCGTCGGTGAATTTGGTGTTGGCCATCTGTAGGTCTTTCGATCATGCGCCCTGCGGGATCGCGAGGCTTGCACTGACCGAAGCCCGGGATGGCTTCCGGGCTAGGAGGGAACGGCGAGAGGCGTGTTCGTTGGAACAGCAATGCTCGATCGACAGCAGTAGTCCAGCGCGTTCTTCAACGACCAGGACCTGACGGACGAGTCTCGTTTCTGCCCCGTCGAAGACAGGCCCTGCCACGGTATAGGCAGTTGCGGAGGCGACAATAACTTCGGCGTTGGCGTGGCCAACCTAAGCTGCATTACGGGGGACGGATACGCCGCGATGTTGCGGGCGGAACAAACCCCCGTTGCAGGTGTTGACCCAAAGCCGAGGGGAAGTCGTCCGCGTCCCTTTCCCCTCGCGCACCACCAAGGAGCCGTGATGTCTGCGCAAGCCTATGTGAACAAGATTTCCGCTGCGGTGCCCGAGCACGATGTGCACCACTTCTCCCTCGGCTTCGCCAGTTCCCAGCTTGCTGAAGACCCCCGGCGCCAGGCGGTATTCAACCGCATGGCGGAGCGGAGCATCGAGCATCGCTTCGCCTGCTATCCCTCGGCCGACGATCCGAACGGCCCGACGGTCGATGCCGCCGGTCGCTTCCGGCGCGGCGCGTTCCCGGGCACTGCCGTTCGCATGGACATGTTCGCTGAAGCAGCCCCAGTACTGGCGCAGAAGGCCGTGGATGGGCTAGAGCTCGGCGCCGATCGGGACAAGATCACCCACCTCATCGTCACCACTTGCACCGGCTTTTCGGCGCCGGGCGTCGATCTCGAGATTATCGCGCGCTGCGGGCTGAACCCGTCCATCGAGCGGACAATCATCGGCTTCATGGGCTGCTACGCGGCGGTCAATGCGCTGAAGCTGGCGCGCCATATCGTGCGCTCGACGCCGGAGGCAAGGGTGCTCTGCGTCAACATCGAACTCTGCACGTTGCACCTCAAGGAGACCACGGATCTGGAGCGGTTGCTGACCTTCTTGCTCTGGGGCGATGGCTCGGCCGCCGCGCTGGTCACCGCCGAGTCGACAGGCATTGCGCTCGACAGTTTCTACGGCATCGTCGGGCCCGGCAGTCGCGAGTTGATGACCTGGACGGTGCGCGACGACGGCTTCGACATGGTGCTGTCCGGGCAAGTACCGGCCGCTATCCACGAGACGCTCGGCACGGGCATTACCGACATCCTCGGCAATCGCGGGCTGAACAATGTCGACCTCTGGGCCGTCCATCCAGGCGGCAAATCCGTACTGGATGCGGTCGAGCGGTCGCTCGGCCTCGACGGCGAGGCGCTGCGGCCGTCGCGCGAGGTGTTGCGCAAGAACGGCAACATGTCGTCGGCGACGGTGATGTTCGTCCTTGCCGACATGCTCGCCAACCGGCAGGCGGACTAGCTCGGCTGCGCCATGGCCTTCGGCCCCGGGCTGACCGCCGAGACGTTCATGTTCCACACTGCCGATGCGGCTTGAGGTGACCGGCGTCCTCGCCGAGCGCCGGCTCACGCCGGAACTTCTCGACCACTTGCCCGCGAACGACCCGCAGGCGGTGGGGTCGCGCCGCGATCTGGTTCGCGTCAACGCCGTGATGTTCCAGGCGGCGATCATGGCCTGGCGCTTACGGCGTGATGTGCCGCAGCCGCCGCGGCGCATCCTCGAGATCGGCTGCGGCGATGGCTCCTTCATGCTGGCGGTGCTGAGGCGGATGAGCCGGCACTGGCCGGGCGGCGAACTCGTGCTTCTCGATCAGCAGGACCTGGTGTCGCTCGTGCGGCGGGCCCGATTTGCTGAACTCGGCTGGCACGTCGAGACGGTGAAGGCGGACGCAATCGAGTGGATGGAGCAGGGCGCGGCGGGCGACTTCGATCTCGTCACCGCCAACCTGTTCCTGCATCACTTCCATGGGCACGAACTGCTGCGGCTGCTGGCTGCTGCGGCGCGATTGGCCCCGGCCTTCGTCGCAACCGAGCCTCCGAGGAGCGGTGCCGCGCTGGCCGCAACGGGACTGCTGCGCGTGATCGGCGCCAACGCGGTGACGCTGCATGATGCGGCCGCAAGCGTCCGCGCCGGCTTCTCCGAGGCAGAGCTTTCGAGGCTGTGGCCGAAGACCGGAGGCATGACCCTGCGCGAAGCGGCAGTCGGACCATTCACCCACGTGTTCTCCGCCCACTCCGCCGCGGTGGCACCATGAGATATGACGCCGTCATCATCGGAGGCGGCCCCGCCGGATCGTCGGCGGCGATCGCATTGGCGCGGCAGGGGCGCTCCGTCGCCATTGTCGAAAAGAGCACCTTTCCCCGCTCCAAGGTATGCGGCGAGTTTATGTCGCCGGTCAATTTGGCATTGCTCGACCAGCTCGGAGTCGGTGACCACGTCCGGAGTCTCGCGGGGCCGGAAGTTCGCCGGCTTTCACTGTTCGCCGCGGGTAACAGCGTCGCGGCACGGATGCCGACAGCTTCTTCTGACCCCTTCGGCCGTGCTTTGGGCCGCGACGTGCTCGACACGCTACTGCTCGAAGCGGCGGCGGATGCGGGGGTAACTGTATGGCAACCATGGCAGGCCGTTGCGGCGTTTCGCTCTAGCGACCACCAGGCAGCCCTCATCGAGAGCGGCAACGATCAACGTACGCTGATTGCTCCGGTGCTCATAGCGGCGCACGGATCGTGGGAGTCTGGCAGCCTTCCCACTCAAGTGAAAAAGCAACACCGGCCATCCGACTTCCTCGGCTTCAAAGCGCACTTTCGAGACTCCGGCTTGGCTCCGGACCTAATGCCTCTCTTGGTATTTCCTGGTGGCTATGGCGGCATGGTCTGGGCGGATAAGGGCCGCATGTCGCTGTCCTGCTGCATCCGGCGCGACAGGTTGAACATCGTTCGAAGCGCGAACCGCGGCCTGCCCGCTGGCGAAGCTGTATATCGTCACATTCTTGCTTCCTGCCCTAGTGCCGCGGTCGTTCTGCACAACGCGCGGCTCGAAGGTGTATGGCTGGCCGCTGGCCCGATCCAGCCGGGTGCTCGCAGCGGCTACACCGACGACATCTTCCGCGTCGGCAATGTCGCCGGCGAGTCGCACCCGATCATCGCCGAGGGCATCTCCATGGCGCTGCAATCGGGTTGGCTGCTTGCGTCGGAACTTGGCCGCGTCGACGTCTGGGACGCAGCCGGGCGAGCGAAGGTGGGAGATCGCTACTCTGCCGCCTGGCATCGTCAGTTTGCCCTGCGAATCCTCATCGCCTCGGGGTTGGCTGGTCTCGCCTCTCGCCCGCTGACCGCCGACCTGATGCACCGCTTTGTCCGTGCATTCCCTGCAAGCCTGTTTCTTGGGGCTCGATTGAGCGGAAAGATCTTGCCAGTGCCCGGCCTCTGTTGATTGAGGTTCTTAAGGCAGCATGTAGCCGCCGCGGCTAGCTTGGTCGAGAGCGTCAGTTCGGCACGCCAACCAAGTCGTGAGGTCACCAGCTTTCTTCGCCCCTCCTATCGAACCGGTGACGGTCGCGGTATTGTCGCGCCCACTGGGAGGGTCACATGGCCGAAGCGATGCAGTTCCAAGACGGCGAGCGCTACGAATCCATGATGGGGGTTTGGAGCGCACTGATCGGCGCGACTTTCCTTGATTGGCTAGAAGTGCCTTCGGGTGGGAGATGGGCGGATGTGGGATGCGGAAATGGCGCTTCCACCGAGCTAATCGTTAGTCGCGCAAATCCGGCGGCAGTGGAAGCGATCGATCCTTCGGAGGCGCAGTTGGCGTTTGCCCGCAAGCGTCATCGGGCTGGTGTTGCGAACTTCACGATCGGCTCCGCGCTTGAACTGCCCTTCGGCGACGCCTCCTTTGACGCCGCGGTCATGGCCTTGGTTATCTTCTTCGTGCCGGATCCAGCTAAGGGAGTCGCCGAGATGCGTCGCGTGGTGCGCTCAGGTGGCACCGTCGCTGCCTACGCGTGGGACATCGAAGGAGGCGGGTTTCCTTATGAGGCCGTCCACGTATCGATGCGTGAGATAGGCGCGCAGCCGATGCAGCCACCAAGATCGGAGGTTGCCGCTCTGGATACACTGGCTCGGTTGTGGACCGATGCAGGGCTTTCGGAGGTGGAGACGCGCGAAATCACAGCCAGCCGGAGCTTTCCGACCTTCGAGGAATACTGGACCACCGCGACATCCGCACCGGGCATAGGTCCGGTGCTTGCTAGGCTCGGAACCGAGGAAGTTGATGTTATCCGAAACTCGGTGCACCGGTCCCTGGGTTCGGGACAGATCACAATCTCGGGCCGCGCCCACGCCGTCAAAGGCCGCGTAGCGCCCTAAGTCCGGTTGTTTGCCGGATTCCGGCAAAGGCGGAAGCCACCAGCAGGTTGTGCTGGTGGCCCCGGGCGAAGCCGACGGGTGACGCACGCCGTGCATGGTGTGACGCGAGTCAGCCGGTGGGTGGCAACGAAGTGTTATGCTCCGTCGTTGGCTTCGCCGTCTCCGTCACCCTGGTCCTGACCGTGCCCGTCGGGGCCGTCGTCCTGGGTTTCTCCGTCTCCATCACCCTGATCGTCGGAAGATGCCTCGCCGGTCTCGACAACCGCACCGGTCTTGGCGTCGACCACATAATTGGTCTCGGTCCCTTCGGTGTTGATCAGCGTGATGGCATAGACGACGCCCGTGCCGTGCCCGTCAAGGCTGAGTTCCACGACCTTGCCGTTGCCGAGCTTTTCGACTGCGGCGATGGCCTCGGTGGCCGAAACCGTGGCTGCGGCTACGGCCGAGGTTTCGGCAGCTTGGTCGTTCTGTTCAGCGAAGGCCGCGCCGCTGGCGAGGGATGCGGCGACGAGGATTGCAGCCGCAAGGTTGGTTCGGAAAGTCATTTGCTACTCCTTGTTGAGGCCAAGAGGCGCCCTTTGGCTTAGCGTTGGTAGCGGCTGCCGCTGTCAGCCGCCTGTCGGAAACGTTACGGTTCTGTATGGTGGGGCTAACGTCGCGCTGCGGCTCGTGCCGCGCGGATGACGCTCCAGGCGAGCAGCGCGATGCAGCCTCCGAGCAGCAAGCTGGCGGCCGGCAGTGCTGGCACCCCGAGCTGCACCGCAGCAGTCACCACTGCGACCAGTGCCGCGATGGCCAGTGCAAATTGCCAGTCGTCGACGAACATGCCGACTGTCCGGCGTCAGCACCCACGGCCCAGATTTACGGTTGAGCTTTAAGGAGGGTTTTGGTCTCGTCGCATGACGAAGGAACCAAGATGACCACCAAATCCTCGAACACCAAAAAGCCTGCCGAGCAGGTTGTGAAGGA
>JBKJMF010000245.1:0-3090 GCA_046596525.1 Devosia sp.
GGATCTCGCCAACTGGGAGCTGGTTACCCGCCCGCTGACCCGGGCCAGCCAGCTCGACATGCGTGGCGACCCGGATTCGTGCGGCATCTGGGCCCCGTGCCTGTCGCACGATGGCGAGCAGTTCTTCCTCATCTACACCGACATGAAGCGCAAGGACGGCTCGTTCAAGGACGGGCACAACTACCTCGTCACCGCGCCCACCATCGAAGGGCCGTGGTCCGATCCGGTCTACATGAACTCGTCTGGCTTCGACCCGTCGCTGTTCCACGACGACGACGGCAAGAAGTGGTTCGTGAACATGCTGTGGGATCACCGCACGCGCCCGCTGCTGTTCGCCGGCATCGCGCTGCAGGAATATGACCACGCAGCCAAAAAGCTCTTCGGCCCGATCAAGAACATCTACCAGGGCACCGACCTGAAGCTGGTCGAGGGCCCGCACCTCTACAAGCGCAACGGCAAGGATGGGCGCCCCTGGTACTACCTGCTGACCGCCGAGGGCGGCACCGGCTATGAGCATGCCGTCACCTTCGCCCGCTCGCGCAATATCGACGGGCCATACGAAACCCACCCGATCAAACACGTCCTCACCGCCAAGGACGCGCCGCTCAACGCCGTGCAGCGCGCCGGCCATGGCGACATCGTCGAGACTCCGGACGGCAAGACCTTCCTCGTCCACTTGATGGGCCGCCCCACCACGCAGAAGCGCCGCTGCGTCCTCGGCCGCGAGACCGGCATCCAGGAGGCCTATTGGGGCGCCGATGACTGGCTGTGGGTGAAGAACGGCCCGGTCCCGTCGCTCGAAGTCGAAATCCCCGGCACCCGCGATGACACCGGCTATTGGGCCGAGCAGCGCTACCGCTTCGATACGCTGCACCAGGATTTCCAGTGGCTCCGCTCCCCTGAGACCGAGCGCATCTTCAAGGTCGGCGACAGCAAGCTCACGCTGTTCGGTCGCGAGTCGATCGGCTCATGGTTCGAGCAGGCGCTGGTCGCCCGCCGCCAGACCCACTTCTCCTACGACGCCGAAGTCACGCTCAACTTTTCGCCGGTCGACGAACGCCAGTTCGCCGGCCTCACCGGCTATTACGGCCGCTACAACTTCCACTACCTCACGGTGACGGCACACTCCGACGGCAACCGCGAACTGCTGATCATGAGCTCGCTCGCCTCGCACCCCGACGGCCGGTTGACCTACCCGATGGCTCCGGTCCCGCTACCACAGGACGGCCCAGTCCGGCTGAAGATCGAAATCCGCGGCCCAGTGCTGCAGTTCTTCTACGCCGCAGGCACCGCCAGCGCCGGCGGCCACTGGCAGCCCGTCGGCCCGCGCCTCGATGCCTCGCTACTGTCGGATGAGTGCGGCGGGCACGCCGAACACGGCAGCTTCACCGGCGCCTTCGTCGGCATGGCGGCTTCGGACATCAACGGCACGGCCAAGGCGGCGGTGTTCTCGGACTTCGTCTATCGCCCGGTCCGCGACCAGAGCGATCGGTACTGACACATCGAGCCTGAAAGACCCCCCCACCCTGTCCCTCCCCCGCAAGGGGGGAGGAGACCAAAACACCGCCGCCAGTGTGAGCGTCTCCCTCCCCCTTGCGGGGAGGGGACAGGGGAGGGGGTACGTTTCCCGCACCGGCCCATACTGTGGACCGCGACCCCAGCGCAGTTGCCCGCCACCCCCAAACCCCCTAACGTCCCGGCCTTCCTGTCTCCGCCGCCGAGCCCGATGGACCAAGCGCCCTATTCCGCCCCGAGTGCTGTCGAAAGCGCGCCCATCACCCCGATGATGTCGCAGTTCCTCGAGATCAAGGCGGTCAATCCGGGCTACCTGCTGTTCTACCGGATGGGCGATTTCTACGAGATGTTCTTCGAGGACGCCGAGATCGCGTCGCAGGCGCTCGGCATCGTCCTCACCAAGCGCGGCAAGCACCAGGGCAATGACATCCCGATGTGCGGCGTCCCCATCCACGCCGCGCAGGATTACCTGAAAAAGCTCATCGGGCTGGGCCATCGCGTCGCCATTTGCGAGCAGATGGAAGACCCGGCGGAAGCCAGGAAGCGCGGCTCCAAGTCGCCGGTGAAGCGCGACGTCGTGCGCCTCGTCACCCGAGGTACCATTACCGAGGACGACCTCCTCCCCACCCGCGGTTCGGCCTATCTCGCCTCACTCAGCATGGTCCGCCACGGCGAAACCGATTTCGCCCTCGCCTGGGCCGATGTCTCCACCGGCGAGACCGCCGTGCTCGACGTCTCGGCATCAGCGCTGGCCGACGAACTCGCCCGCATCGACCCGGCCGAACTGCTGCTCACCGAAGCCACCCGCACCACGCTCGCCGACGCCAAGATCCCGCTGCCCGATGCAGCGCTGGTCAGCCTCGACACATCTGCCTTCGACAGCGAACTCGCCACCAAGCGCATCGCCACTGCCTTCCCCGCCGGCGAAGTCGACCCCACCGCCTATTCCCGCGCCGGCCGCGCCGCCCTCGGCGCACTGCTCGACTACATCAGCGATAGCCAGAAGGGCGTCCCCGTCGCCCTCCGCCCGCCCGCCGCCGAGCGCCTTTCCGCCCACATGGCGATCGATGCCGCGACCCGCGTCTCGCTCGAGCTGCTCGAAACCCAGCGCGGCCAGGAAAAGGGCTCGCTCCGCCACGAGATCGACCTCGCGGTCACCCCGCCCGGCTCGCGCCTCCTCGCTCGCCGCCTCGCCGCCCCCCTGCGCGACGCCAACCAGATCAACGCCCGCCTCAATGCCCTGGAAAGCCTCGTCGCCGACGGCCTCCTCACCCAGCGCCTCCGCGCCGACCTCAAGTCCGTGCCCGATCTCACCCGCGCCCTCACCCGCCTCGCCCTCGGCCGCGGTGGTCCCCGCGATCTCCGCGCCACCGGCGGCGCCATCGCCGCCGCCATCGCACTGGCCGATCGCCTCGCCACCCTCGATCGCCCGCCGTCCGAGCTCAAATCCATCGCCGCCCGCCTCGCCGATGCCCCCGCCGCGCTCGCCGCCGAGCTCGCCGCCGCCGTCGATGACGAACCGCCGCTGCTCGCCCGCGACGGCGGCTTCGTCAAACGCGGCTACGACGCCCCGCT
>JBKJMF010000427.1:0-5860 GCA_046596525.1 Devosia sp.
CTTTCACCGCCGCCGAAGTGTTCACGTAGGTGACGATCGGCACGCCGGGATACTGGGCGCGCATGGCGATGACATCCTCGGGGGTGATCGAGGCGGCCAGCGAGCAGCCGGCGCGACTGTCGGGGATCAGCACGGTCTTGGTCGGATTGAGGATTTTGGAAGTCTCGGCCATGAAGTGCACGCCGCACTGCACGATCACCTGTTGCTTGACCTTGGTCGCCTCGATGGCGAGCTGCAGGCTGTCGCCGACGATATCGGCAACGCCGTGATAGATCTGCGGCGTCTGGTAGTTATGCGCCAGGATGACCGCGTCCTTCTCCTTCTTCAGCCGGTTGATCTGCAGGATCAGCGGCGCATAGAAGGGCCATTCGATCTCGGGGATGCGGTCTTTCACCTTGTCGTAGACGCGCGAGGTGACGCGCTCGACCGCCTTGGTGAACTTGAGGTCAAAACTCTCCGCGAGGATGGCGCGAGCCTCCTCCAGCGGGGTAAGAGCATTGATGAGTTGCACCGCGACTTCCCTCCGAGACCCGGGGGAGGATTTAAGGTCGATTGCAGTCCATTTCAATGTGGTGATTTGGCTTGATCGGCGTGCGGCAAGTGCCTAACGCTCTCGCCGAACGTTCAGCACTCGAGGATTGCCATGCCGCAAGATGCCGCCGCCCTTCGCCAGACACTGTCGCTTGCGCCGGTGATCCCGGTGATCGTGCTTGACGACGTTTCCGCCGCGCGGCCGCTGGCCGAGGCGCTGGTTGCCGGTGGCCTGCCGGTGCTGGAAGTGACGCTGCGCACGCCGCATGCGCTGCAGATCATCGAGATCATGGCCAAGGTTTCCGGCGCGGTGGTCGGTTCCGGCACTGTGCGCTCGCCGCTGCAGATGGGCCATTCAGTCGATGCCGGCTGCCAGTTCATGGTGTCGCCCGGCGCCTCGCCCCGCCTGCTCGAGGCGGCCGAGGAGCACGCCATTCCGCTGCTGCCGGGCATCGGCACCCCGACCGAGGCGATGACCGCGTCGGAACATGGTTACTCGTTCCTTAAGTTCTTCCCGGCCGAGGCGCTGGGTGGGGTGAAAGTGCTGAAGGCCTATGCCTCGCCGCTCCCCGACATCACGTTCTGCCCGACTGGCGGTATCGACATGGCGAAGGCGAGGGAATACCTGGCACTGCCCAACGTCATCTGCGTCGGCGGCTCGTGGATCATGCCGGCCGACGCGATCGCCAACAAGGACTGGAAGCGGATAGAAGCGCTGGCCCGCGAGGCTGCTGGGCTGAAGCAGGGCTGAGGCCGCTCGACGACGAGGAGAGATCGGTGGCCAAAAGCAAGCCCGCCAAACTCGGCCTCTCCCATCTCCGCATCACGCTGTCCGAGACCTTCTACATCGGCCCCGGCCGAGCCGACCTGATGGAGCTTATCGCCGAGACCGGCTCGATCTCCGAAGCCGCTAGGCGCATGGGGATGTCGTACAAGCGGGCCTGGGGGCTGGTGCAGGTGCTGAACGAGGGGTTCGGGGCGCCGCTGGTCGAGGCATCGCGCGGCGGCAACGCGCAAGGGGCCTCGCTCAGCGGTGCCGGGCGCGAGGTGCTGGAGCGCTATCGCGGCATGCAGGAGGCGACGCGCAAGACGATTGCCCGCGATGTCGTAGCGCTGGCCGCGCTCATCGATATGTCTAGCCGAAAATAACGCTTGCTGTGTTGCCTGTGCATTGGCACAACCATCGATATCCCCACTCGGACATATCGAGGCCTTCATGCGTCGGATCACGGTTCTGCTCGGCCTCAGCCTGCTCACGCTCGCCAGCGCGCCGGCCTTTGCCGCCGATGTCAGCGCGGCGGTGGCCGCCAACTTCACGAAGCCCGCTGAAGAGATCGGCGCGGCGTTCACCGCCAGGACCGGCGACACGGTGACCTTCAGCTTCGGTGCTACCGGGGCGCTCTATACCCAGATCAGCCAGGGGGCGCCGTTCGAGGTGTTCTTTTCGGCCGACAACAAACGGCCGACACTGGCCGTGACCGAGGGCTTTGCCGTCGATGGCTCGGTGTTCACCTATGCGGTGGGCAAGGTGGTGTTATACTCGCCTTCACTCGATCTCACCGATGGCGCTGCCGTGCTGCAGGCCAACGCGTTCCAGCACCTTTCGATCGCCGCCCCCAAGAGCGCTCCGTATGGTGCAGCGGCGATGGAAGTAATCGAGAAGCTTGGGCTGACGGAAGCCGTGACCCCGAAGATCGTCACCGGCGAGAACATCAGCCAGGCGCTGCAATTCGTCGACACCGCCAATGCCGAGCTGGGTTTCGTGGCCCTGAGCCAGGTGATCGACAAGCCAGCGCCGCAGGTCTGGCGGGTGCCCGCCGAGGATTACTCGCCGATCCTGCAAGACGCGGTGCTGCTGAAGGCCGGCGAGACGGATCCGGCAGCCGCCGCCTTCCTCGAGTTCTTGAAGGGCGAAGAAGCCCGCGCCATCATCGAGAAATACGGCTACGAGGTCGGCTCGGTAGATTGAGGGATGTGCGATGCTGAGCGCCGGTGAGATTACCCAGCCTGTCGGGCTGACGCTGATGCTGGCGCTCATCGTCACGGCCATTCTGCTGATGATCGGCACGCCGATCGCCTGGTGGCTTTGCCGCACCCGCTCGCCACTGCAGGCGCCGGTGGCGGCGATCGCCTCGCTGCCCCTGGTGCTGCCGCCGACTGTGCTGGGTTTCTACCTGCTGCTGGCGTTCGGTCCGAACGGTCCGGGCGGCCTGCTCGCACCGCTCTGGGGCGCGCGGACGCTCGCCTTTTCGTTCGAGGGGCTGGTCATCGCCTCGGTGATCTACTCGCTGCCCTTCATGGTGCAGCCACTCCGCACGGCGTTCGAGGCGATCGGCGACGAGCCACTCGAGGCTGCGGCGACGCTGGGCGCGGGGCCGTGGAAGACGTTCTTCCGTGTGGTCATACCGCTGTCGCGGGCGGGCTATCTCACCGGCGCCATCCTCACGTTCGCCCACACAGTCGGCGAGTTCGGCGTGGTGCTGATGATCGGCGGCAATATCCCCGGCAAGACCAAGGTGCTGTCGATCGCTATCTACGACTATGTCGAACGGCTCGAATGGGGCAACGCCCACATCCTCGCCGCCGGCATGGTAGTGTTCGCGTTCGTGGTGATCACCGCGGTGATGATGATCGACCGGCGGGTTGGTCGGGTGGTGGGGTGATAGAGCCGATGCAGACGGCCCCCTCCCATCCTCCCCACAAGGGGGGAGGTGCCGCATCGAGTTTGGGGCACGATCTAGCCAAAAGCGCAGGCCTTTCTTCACCTCCCCCTTCATGGGGAGGCCGGGAGGGGGCCGTCTGTTTCAGTCAGCGCGCACGCTCAAGGCAGCCGCAACAACTCCACGAAGCGCTTCAGCGCCTTGCTGAGGCCCTTGCGCTTCTTCTGATCGATGTCGGCGAACAGCGCTTCCTCGAGCTGCTCCCAGTTGGCCGCCAGCACCTCGCGGATGCGCGCGCCACGTTCGGTCAGCGCCAATCCCGGCGCCAGGTCCGGGCCGATGGCTTGACGCGCCACGATGTCCCGCTCGATCAGCCGGTCCAGCCTCGGCTGCAGTGCCTCCGGCTCCAGCCCCAGCTGCTCGGCCAGCGCGGTCTCGCTTGCGCCGAGCTCGGCGTGCAGCACGAAGATCACGGCGTCGTCGCCGGCCTCCAGGCCGCGGTCGAGCAGCGGCACCAGCAAAGCCTTGTGGGCAAGCTGGCCGGCTTCGATCAGCCGGTAAAGCGTTGAGCGGGCTTCGGGTTTGGTCATGGGTGGATAGATAGACTTCAGGATGGGTTCAAGCGACATGGGACCCAGTCTATCGTTAATCGGTAAACGACCAAGGGGCGGCATTGTTCACCCTTTGCAGATGACTTAAGCGTGGGGCAAGGCGTGTTCGGGTGGAACGCGCTCAATCTACACTAGTTCGGGTCAGGAACGCATGAGCCAGGACCTCGCCCGTATCCGGGCCTTCGTGCAGGTGTTCGATGCCGGCGGGTTTTCGTCGGCGGCGCGGCAGCACGGGCGCTCCAAGGCGCTGCTGTCGAAATATGTCACCGACCTCGAGGATTACCTTGGCGTCCGGCTGATGAACCGGACCACCCGCAAGCTCAGCCTCACCGAAGCCGGTGAAGCCTATTACCGCGAGGCCAGCCTGCTGCTGCAGCAGCTCGACGATCTCGACGCCACCATTTCCGACCAGACCGCCGAGCCGCGCGGCCTGGTGCGGGTGTCGGCGCCGCGCAATCTCGGCGAGACCACGCTGGCGCCGGCGATCTTCGCCTTCATCGCCAAGAACCCACTGATGTCGGTCGATCTGAGACTCGAGGATCGTTACGTCGATCTAGTCGAGGAGAGCGTCGACGTGGCGCTGCGCATCTCCACGCTGGCGGATTCCTCGCTGATCGCCCGCAAGATCTCCGACATGCGGCACGTGATCTGCGGCTCGCCGGAGCTGGTGAAGCGGGTCGGGCTGCCGACGTCGGGCGAAGCGCTGCGCGGGCTGCCCTGCATTCTCGATACCAACATGCCGTCGCATAGCTCGTGGCGCTTCATCGAGGACGGCAAGCCCGTCTCGGTGCATGTGTCTGGACCGGCTCGCGTAAATTCACCTGTGGCGGCCATGCAGGCGGCCCTCGCCGGCCTTGGCTTCGCCGTATTGCCGACCTACTTCGCTGACCCGTTGATCGCCGAGGGGCGGCTGGTGCGCGTGCTCGAGGACAGGATGCCCGAGGGCCCGAGCCTGCAAGCCGTCTACCCGCATCGGCGGCACCTTGCCGGCAAGGTTCGCGCACTGATCGACCATCTGGTCGGCTGGTTCGCCGACAACCCGGTGAAGTAACGGAACAGGGCAGGGCAGGGCGTCGATGACGGGTTTGTTGCGCACACTGGCGCTGGCTCTTGCGGCCACGCTCGCTCTTGCCGGCGCCGCCCAGGCTCACCCGCACATCTTTATCGATGCCAAGGCGACCATCGTCTTCAACGACGCCGGCGAACTCACCAGCATCCGGAATTCCTGGACTTTCGACGAGGCGTTCTCGGTCTGGCAGATTCAGGGGCTCGACACCAACAATGACGGCATCACCTCGTCCGAGGAGATGCAGGAACTCGCCGACGAGAACATCAAGGGTCTCGCCGAGTACAACTTCTACACCTCGGCCGGCGAAACGGCTTCGTCGCTGCCTTTCGCTTCGATGGACGATGCCAAGTTCGTGTTCGCGGACAACCGCTCGACGCTGAGTTTCGGCATCGAGCCGCAGGCGCCGTACCGGATCAAGAACAAGCTCGAGATCGCGGTTGCCGATCCTGAGTACTACGTGGCGATCACCTTCCACGCCCCCGCCGACATCACGCTCGAAAACGCCCCGGCCGGCTGTGCCGTGCATATGGAGCCGCCGCGCGAACTGTCGCCCGACCTGCAGGCGCGGCTTTTCGACCTGCCGTCCGACGTGACGCAACTGCCGCCCGAGTTGGAGGCCGCCGTGCGCGGCTCGCAGGGCGCCATCGTCGTCGATTGCTCGGGTGCGGTGGCGCCCGCTGCCGCCAGCACGGCGCTCGAAGCGGTGACGCAGGTGGCGGAAGCTAGGCCGGCGCTGCCGTTCGGTGGCCCGCCGCCTGAGCCCGGGTTCAAGCTGCCCAAGACTGGATTTCTCGGCTGGGTGTCGCAGATGCAGTCGGATTTCTACCAGGCGCTGACCGCTGCGCTGGGGAAGCTGAAGACTGATTACACCGCCTTCTGGGTGCTGGGCGGGCTGAGCTTCCTCTATGGCGTGTTCCACGCTGCCGGCCCAGGGCACGGCAAGGTGGTGATCGGATCGTACATGCTGGCCAACGAGCGGCAGGTGCGGC
>JBKJMF010000160.1:0-5460 GCA_046596525.1 Devosia sp.
CGGCAGCCAGAAATAACCATGCAATGGGTAGACTCACCAGTCTGCAACCCCTCGGCCGACTACAGCTGTGATCTGTTGCGCCGTGCAACATGCCGTGCAACATCGGGTGACGTGCGCATTAAATATCACTCATAACCATATGAAATTGCTGACTTCAAAAAAGCGCAAATTGGGTCCGGGCTCCAAGTCGCGGAGCCATTCTTTCCCACATTTCCGATCGTCAGTCGGCAGCGTTGCGTTGTTGCGGGTGGCTTTGGCTTGCCCCGTCAACTCGTGGGTTCGAGGATGCGCCCGGCTATGCTGGCGAAGAACTCGCGGTAGCGGGCGGCAGGCATTGCCAGCAGGTTGAAGTGGAAGGTTGCCGTCTCGGTATCGGCGCGGGCGAGGACCCTGAAGTGCGGGAACGGGCGCTTAATGATCCGGCAGCAGACATAGCCCCCCTGCCCCAGGCGCTCGACCATCTGCTCGCAGCGCAGGCGGTCGGTGAGGTCGGTGGCACGCATTTCCATCATGATGTAGGGGCGGAGCTTGCGGATGACCGTGTCGGCGCCCTCGAGCACCTTCAGCTCGAAGCCCTCGACGTCGGCCTTGAGGAAATGCAGCTTCTCGATGTGGTTGTCCTGCACGTACTGGTCGAGGGGGAGCACCGGGATTTGCCACTCGCCGGCGGCGGCCTCCTGCAGTGACCAGCCGCCCAGATTGAGGCTGGTGTCGGCCAGCGCCAGATCGAGATCCATCGGCCGCACCTGCAGGGTGCCGGCGGCTTCGCCGATGGCTATGGCGTTGATGACGACATCGTCCCAGCCGTTGCGAGCCATGCCGAGCTTCAGCAACGCGGCGGTGAA
This sequence comes from Devosia sp., assembly GCA_046596525.1. GTDB lineage: Bacteria > Pseudomonadota > Alphaproteobacteria > Rhizobiales > Devosiaceae > Devosia_A. The sequence continues at coordinate 846 of JBKJMF010000160.1, forward strand.
GGGGTTGGCCTCGAAGGCGTGGACGGTGCCCTGTCGTCCGACGAGGCAGCGGAACAGCGCGGTGTAGTAGCCGATATTGGCGCCGACATCGATGGCGGTGGCGCCGGCGCGCAGCAACTGGGCGACGATGGCGGTTTCGGCCCACTCGTACTGGCCGTCGGCAATGATGGTCCGGGCGATGCGATCGGCCTTGACGCCGACCAGCTTGCCCCAGGGTGTGGGGATCTCCTGCAGTTGCGCCTTCTGGGCGCGGGACATGGCAAATTTCATTGCACGGCCCATCAGGCGGCCCGGCGGGCGGCGCGGCGCCGGGGGCGCTGCAGGACGTTGAGATCGCGCAAGGCCGCGACGACTTCGGGGGTGCCGATCAACGAGATGCAGCGGCAGGCGCCCTCATCGAAGCGCGCCTTGTAGCGGGGGTCGGCTTCGCAGGGCGCACAATCGGTCGGCGGGGTCAGGATGCGGACCGGCGACTTCAGCGGGCCACGGGTGACGGGGTTGGTCGGGCCGAAGATGGCGACGATCGGCAGGCCAAGGGCGTTGGCGATGTTCATCACGCCGCTGTCGTTGGTGACCAGCGCATCGCAGGTGCTCAACTCCTCGGCCATGCGGGCGATGCTGAGATCGGTGCGATCGAGCGCACCCTCGACATATTCGCTGGCGACGCCGACGCTGACGACTTCGGCGCCCATGCCCAGCAACTCACCCGCCAACTGGCGGAAGCCGGGCCAGCGCTTGGCAGCCCAGATGCCGCCCTTGGAGCCGGCATGCAGCGCGATGCGCGGACGGCGACTCGCGGTGGCGCGGCGGACGACAACGTCTTGCAGCGTGCCGAAGAAGTAACCCAGCCGGTCTGCGGGCGTCCGGTCAATGCCGAGCGCTGCCTCGAGGAAGGCGAGGTTGAACTCCGCCTCGTGCAGGTCCCCGCCGGGATCGAACTGCATCACATCGCGGCTCGCCAGCACGCGCGCGGCGTTGAAGGCCGGGACCAGCGTGCCGAAGCAATGGGTGACGAGCACGACATCGTAGGGCCGCATCTCGACATGGGCGAAGCGCTCGAATACCTGTCCGACATAGCTGGAGCCGGCCACCGCCGCGGCACTGCCGGCGAAATCGCCCGCCACCAGCACATCGACCGGCATGCCGAGATAGCCGGCGAGACGCCGGATCATCGGGCTGGTGTGGCAGATGTTGCCGATGCCGGAGCCGACGCAGACCAGGACGCGCGGCCGGTCGGGGCGGACTGGGATGGTGCGCAGCTTATCGATGAGCCCCTGAGCGGAGTGGCGCTCGGCAATGCCGGCGACCTCGGCCACCGCCGTCGCGTAGGCTTCGGGGTCGGTTGCGAGCTGGGCGATACGTTCTGCCCACAGGTCGGGATCGTTGGCGAGTACCAGGCCGGTGCCGGCGCCGAGATAGGCGAGGTTGCCGCTGTCGGCCATCAACACGGGACGGGCCAGGCGGCCGGCCTCGATGACGACACGGGAGAAGGTTTCGACGAAGCTGAAGCTGGGCACCAGGACGACGCGGGCCGCGCGGTAGAGCTCGTCCATCTGGTCGGTGCGATCGATGACGCGCACATTGTGCAGGCCGCGCCGCTGCACCTCGGCCTGCGCCGCCTGCCGGTCCGATTGGCTGGCGATGGCGACAAAGCCCTGCTCCGGCAGGCGCTCGGCGATGTCGAGGAACAGGTGCCACCCCTTGTCGGCGCGGGCGTTGACGAGGAGGGCGAAATCGCGCGGCCAGATGGCCCCCTGGGGGGCCTCGAGTTCAGCGCCATTCTCGTCGACCGGCACGGAATAGATCACCGGCGGCGACCAGTTGTAGGCGGTGCGGGCGATGTCGGCGCAGAAATCCGAGTTCACGTAGAGATAGTCGCCGCGGGCCAGCAGCTGCTCCATAGCCGGCAGCGGCTTGGCGTCGTCGAGGCTGACATTGGGGTAGTAGGGGCGGCTCAGCACCCGGGCCGGGATGAACTCGCGCCAGAAATGCACGCCGTAGATCAGACGGATATCGAGCCCGGCGGTGGCATCCAGCACGAACTCGCCGAGACCCGAAATGACGTGTACGGCGGCCACGTTATTGCCGAGACAGAAGGCTCGAAACGCTTCGGCGTCGTCATAGACGAAGCCGTCGGTGAACCCTGCTCCGCTGCCCGGCCATTCCGGAGCCACCTCGCTCCAGTCGCTGGTGAGGCCGGCGAAGAACACATCCGCGCCCTGCTCAGCGGCATAGGATCGGCCGGCGATGCGGAGGAACTGCTCGCCACCGCCGACGAGGCGTGGCCCATGCCGGGACAGCACGACGACGCGCGGCGGCGCGGCTGTCGCCGCACCAATCCGGGGCCAATCGAGCCCGGCAATACTGGTCCGCCGCGGTATGGTGTAGAGCCGCAGGCGGGCCAGGGCGACGGAGACGAGCACCTGCCAGTCGGCGCCGGGATGGAGCGCGACCAACTCGTCCCAGGCGCCCTTTCTGAGCAGCAGGCTTCCGACGTCGCGGACATCGCTGCTGCCGGGCATGGCGGACGCGGCGGGAGCCACGAGACCGGCGAACTGAGGCGGCAGGCCGTGCAGCCGCATCGCAAGGCCGGCAAGCTCGCCGCGGCTGTGGTGATGCAGCGGGACGACAAGCTCGCAATCGATCGATATCGTTTCGGCGGGGTGCTCGGCGGTTTGCCTGGCCCGCGGCCACGCGAGCTTCGCGGCGCCAAGGACTTCAAGCCGCCAACGGTCAGCCCGCGGATCGTGGACCAAGGCGCTGACGGTCGCGGGCAGAGCGTTCGGTTCGTGACGAACCTGCAACGCCTCGGCGCGCGCCAGCAGCCGGCGGCCGGCCGGATAGGTCTTGAGATAGGGCAGTTGCAAAAGCCGCGCCAGGTCGCCGCCACGCGAGAGGGCCAGGGCCAAGGTGGTAATGGTGGACCCGACCCGGCCGGCGCCGTGCTTGCTCTCGTTTTCAACGATGCCGTTAGCGATAGCCATCGCCTTGTCGAGATCGCCGGTGTCGAGCGACAGGAGCATTGAGGCGGTCAGTGCCTCGAGATGGTCCGGGTCCTTGGCGAGCGCGCCATCGAGGGCCGAGCGTGCCATGGCGAGGTAGGTCGCGGGCATGGTGTCGGCGGCGTAACCGAAACCTTGGAAGGCGAGGCTATGCGCGGCCTGCCCCACGGCCGCCAGGTACTTCGTTTTGCCGCCGCCGACTAGCGCAGCCGCATTGAAAACGGCCAGCGCCTCGAAATCGCGATGGGCGCCCTGATAGGCCTTGCCGAGGTAAAACAGCGCCTCCGGATCTGTCGGGAACCGGTCGACATAGTCGCACAGCAAGCTCTGCGACGTGTTGAAATCGCCCAGGTATAGGGCGCAGCGGGCGCCGAACAGCAGGCACTTGGCGATGTCTACCACCGCCTCGCCGGACTGCAGCGCAGTGAGATAGTACCCCCAGGCCTGCTGCCACTCGCCGCGGGTGAAGGCCGCATCCGCGAGTTGCTGGGCTATGCCGGCCGGGAGGTCCGGCGACGGTGGAGGAACGGCCGGCGGCGCCTTGGTTGAGGCCAGCGTCTGGGTGGTGAAGTTGGCGACCAGCGCCTGAAGTCGGCGTGAACTCATCTTGCTGGCCGCCGCAGGGATCAATAGACAGACGTGATGGCGGAGAGTGCGTTCCGATACTGTGTCGCAAGAGGTGTCGGTGCGATCATGGCGACCAGAAGCCGTTCGGTCAGATCACCATCGACGACGATGCCGAGTTCCTCCAGAACCGCAGCGACGTTTCGAGCGATCGCCGCAAGCTGCTCGGGTGAACAGCCGCCGGCGTTGGCGCCAATCTCCGATCCGATGCTGGCGACGACCTGCGCATCGGGCGTGCCCGGTGCCATGCCTTGCACCGCTGCCGTGACGGCAGCGGCGAGTTGATCATGTGACATCGACGCAAAGTCGGAACCTGCCAAGCAGGATTCCTGCGCGACCGTAGTGGGTACCACGAGCGGCGCCGGCAGGATCACCGCCGCCGTCGAGGTTATCAATATGGAAAGCAGGCGAGCCAAGCGAGCTGCAAACATCTTTGCTATCCTTTGGTCATCTACAGACACCGCCGAACGTCGGGGTCAGCTTGTCCGTTCCATCTTATTTCCACAACCTTAACGTCGTTACCTATCTAAGCTTGTTACTAGTTATATAACCGGAGAACATGTCCGATATGATCTTCTTCGTATTTGACGCAACTGTGATCTACGCAATAATATTGTACGATTTGGTACCAGCCTAAAAGCTGTAGGAGAGCGGACCATGCAGGCCAGCCAGCAGACCCAACACCTGATCCTTGCGCCAGTGTCGACCGGCGAGCTGCTGGACAAGATCTCGATCCTCAAGATCAAAACCAAACGCATTGCCGACCCGGCCAAGCACGCGCTGGCCGAGCGGGAACTCGCATTGCTCGCAGAGCTGATGGCCAATCAGGTGCCCATGATGCCGGAGATCGATCAGCTCTGTGAGGAGCTTCGGCAGGTCAATGAGGCGCTGTGGGATATCGAGGATGCGATCCGGATCAAGGAGAAGGATGGGGCATTCGATGCGGAGTTCATCGCGCTCGCGCGCTCGGTGTACCAGACCAATGATCG
>JBKJMF010000195.1:0-4335 GCA_046596525.1 Devosia sp.
CTGCTTCGGGAGCAGGGGGTCGAGTGTTCGAATCACTCTACTCCGACCAATCAACCCCGGTCTCGCAAGAGGCCGGGGTTTTCGTTGGCTTCCGCGCTGCGGGCGCACTCACACGCCTGCTGCGGTCGCATGGCGCTTCGGGGTGGCGGGTGATATGCCCGCCGCGAAGAGGAGCTTTCATGACCACCATGTACTTCGTTCAGGGCTTCCGCTTGAAAGGGCGCAAGCTCGAGCCGGACCTGCCGCAGCCGGCCAAGACGTCGGAGGCGGCCATCGCCGCGGCCGAGCGCATGAGCCCGAGCCGGGCCGGTGTCTGGGCCTATTCCGCTAATATCGACCAGGAAACCGACACCTACGACGAGCCGCAGGTGCTGTTCAGGACCGGAACACTGCCGCCCGGCCTCGGCGAGTAAGCTTCAGCCGGCCCGCTCCACCGGCGTCAGGTATGGCAGCCGCGCCTCGTCGGGCATGGGACCGAGCCGGGCGACCATCTCGATGTTGGGGTGCATGGAGCGGTGGAGGTGGGTCTCCAGCATGCGGCAGGCACTGTCGAGATCGCCATCCAGCAGCAGGTCGTAGATGCTCCGGTGCTCCTCCAGCATGGTGGAGATTTCCGTGCCCGTCCGATGGCTGCGGAAGGTGGCGTGGGTGGCGATGAGCAGCAATTGGCTGCGCTGTACGGCCTGCAGCAACTGGCGATTGTTGCAGCGCGCCACGGTGTCGATGTGCAGGTCCTGCTCGATCCCCTCGAGCTCCATGATGCCGCGGTCGCCGCCCTGGGCCCGCATCACCCGGTCGCGGCGCGCCGCTAGCTCCGCTTCGGTGAATTTTGGAAAGGCCTGGCGCAGCGCCACCGGCTCGAGGATCCAGCGCATCTCGTAATGCTCGCGGATCGATTGGGCGGTCAGCGGCCCGGCGTACCAGCGCTGGTTCGCCTCCTGCACGATGATGCCGGTGCGGGCCAGCCGGGTCAGCACCTCGTGAGCGATGGTGCGGCTGACGCTATAATGCTCAGCCAGCGCCGACTCGTTGAGCATGAACCGGCCATAGGCGAGGCTCGCGGCGACGGCGTGCTCGACTTCGGGGTAGATCTTGAGCCCGATATTGCGGGGTGAGCCGTCAGCCTCCGCCGCCGGCAGGACCAGTCCGGCTTCGCTGAGTTCGAGCCGCAGCGGCGTCGGGGCCGTCTCGCCGCCCCGTGCGATGAAGCCGCGCCCGGCAAAGCCGCCAATCAGTCCCTCGTCGCTCAGCCGCTTCAGGGCGGCCGCGGCGGGAATGCGGCTGGCCTTGAAGGCGCGCGCGACATTGGCCTCGCCCAGCACCAGGCCGGCCGGAAATGCACCCTGTTCAAGGTGCTCGCGGAGCACCGCGTAGATGGTCTGGTAGAGCGGCGCTTCGGGCTTGGGCGACATTGGGCGCCGTTCTAGCATTTTGGCCGCCCTTCTGTCAGCGGCACGACGAAGTCGCATATTTCCCGCCATTGCTTTGGATGTTCATAAACCGGCCACGCGGCGCGCGGACTTACGCAAGTGGCGCCATCCTATCGTTACGCACTGTGCATGCAATATGCATTAACTCCCTGCGAGCGGATTTGCAAGAGTGCCGGTGTCGCGGGAGGAAGCGACGAGGGAGGCGGCCGCCTTGCGGGCGTGACAGGGCGTCCGCATTTTCGGACACCGGAGGAGAGTTCAATGAAGTTCGCACGTTTGGTGCTGGCCTCGGCCGGCAATGTCGGCGGCGTGCCGACGCCGGTGTTCTTCTTTCTCGCGGTGTTCGTCGCGATGCACGTGCTGATGAAATACACCAGCTTCGGCCGCGCGGTTTACGCCGTGGGCGGCAATGCCGAGGCCTCGCGGCTCTCGGGCATCGACGTCTACGGCACCAAGACCCTCGCCCTCGCCATCACCGGCGGCCTCACGGCGCTGAGCGGCATGCTGATCGCCAGCCAGATCGGCTCGGGCAACGGCACCGCCGCCACCGGCATGGAACTCAACGTCATCGCCGCCACCGGCATGGAACTCAACGTCATCGCCGCGGTGATCATCGGCGGCACCAGCCTCTTCGGCAGCAAGGGCCGCATCTGGGGCACGCTGCTCGGCGTGCTGTTTTGGGCTGCATCAACAACGGCATGGTGCTGATGAACGTCTCGGAATACTGGCGCCTCGTCGTCTCCGGCGCGACGATCCTCGCCGCCGTGCTGCTGAACCAGGTGCTGGAACGCGGGATCAACCGCTGAGCACCTCTGCGAGCACGTCCTCCAGGGCGCGCGGGCGACGGCCCGCCAGCTTCTCCACGTCGCCGGACACCAGGTCGAAGCCACCATCGGCGAACTTGTTCTCGATGTCGATCATCGCCTGGATGTAGGGCGCCGGGACCTGGGCCGCCTGCAGCTGGATGCGCAGTTGCGCTTCGGGCAGCGCATGGAAATCCACCGGCTTGCCTGAGGTCTCCGAGATTGCGGCAGCCCGCTCTTCGCCGCTGAAGGCCTTCGCGCCGGTGGCGTTGTAGATGGCGCCGAACTGGCCCTGCCCGAGCAATATCCCGGCAGCGGCGGCGGCCACGTCGTCGCGCGAGACGAACGCCACGCGGCCACCGCCGGTGCCGACCAGCGCGCCGGTAGCGAGCGACATCGGCGCCGTCTGCGCGAAGGACTCGGCATAATAGTTCATGCGCAGGATGTTCCAGCGCGGTGCCGTCTTGATCAGGTGCTGCTCGCCCTCCCAATAGGCCGCGAACATCGAGGGCTCGGCCACTTCCCGCGTGCCGGTCGTCGAAAGCAGCAGGATATGCGAAACACCCGCCTCGATGGCGGCGTCGATCGCGTTCCGGAACTGCCCGCCACTACCGCCGGGCACCGGAATGAGCATGACTGCATCAAGCCCGCGGTACGCCTCGACCAGCGCCGTGCGGTCATTGTAATCGCCGAAGCGAGCCTCGACGGGCCCCGCGCCCTGCGGGGTGCGACTGATCGCGACGATGTGGTGCTCCGGTCCGCGACGCGTCAGTTCCGCTACCGTTGCCTTGCCCAGATGACCGCTCGCGCCACTGACACCGATCTTCATGTTCACGATCCTTTTCTACGTTACGTACAATTTGTTCGTGACGTAGGTGGAGCAGTGCGCGTAGAAGCGCAAGAACGTACACTTTTGATCGTGGACCATGGCAAGCATCGCCGCGCCCAGACTGCTACCGGACTTCCCCGGCCTCGACCCCGAGGACATCAACTCCTGCCGCGTCGTGCTGGAGGTGCTCGACCGGGTGGGCGACAAATGGACGGTGATGGTCGTAGGGGCGCTCGCCGCCGGACCGATGCGCTTCAACGCCGTGCAGCGCAGCATTCCGGGCCTGTCGCATCGCATGCTGACCCTGACGCTGCGAGGCCTCGAGCGCGATGGCCTGGTCGAACGCCGGGCCTATCCGACCAGTCCGCCGAAGGTGGAGTACGAGCTGACGCCGTTTGGCCGCTCGCTGTTCGCGCCTCTGAGCGCGCTCGCCGGCTGGGCCATGAGCAACAAGGCGACCATCCTCGCAGCCCGGTCCAGCTTCGACGCCAAGGCGGAATAGGGATCAAACGCTGAGGCGATAGAGCCCGGCGCCGTGACTCGGCAGGGTCGCGGCAAACCGGCCTGCGTGCTTGCCTAGCTGCTTACCCGTCCACAGGTCGGTCACCTCGGCGCTATCAATCCCCAGCGCCGCCAGCTTGAAGCCGACTTCGCGTTCCGCCTTGCCGGTGTTGAACAGCGCCAGGTAGGCATCGCCGTTCCCGGCCCGCGCGGTCCAGACGCGCGTGCCGTCCATGACGAAATGCGGCTGGTTGTCGGTGCTGTGCTGGTTCACCGCGAGCACGTCGCGGTTGGTGAGCAGCGCCAGCGTCGGCGCGTCGAGATGGCGCAGGTCGCCGCCCATGATCAGCGGGGAGCGGGCGATGGCCCACAGGGTCATCACCGTCTTCTGCTCAGCCGGTGTGAAGATGGTGTCGCGGTCGCCTAGTGCCAGCCGCCCGAGCGGCAGCATGTCGGCATCCGGCCAGGCGCCAGGCCGGCGCCACGGGTTCCAGTTCTCGAGCCGGACGAACTGGTCTTCCAGCAACGCCCACTCGTCCCAGAAATCATCGCTGATCCGCCACATCTGCGCGAACTGGCGCACGTGCTCGGCCCGCAGCACCGGTGTCTCCCCGGGCGATAGCGACAGCATCATCGGCCGGCCGGTCCGCGCGATGGCATGGTGCGACGCCTCGATCTCGGCGGCATGCGCGTCGTAGGGACGGCTCATGTCGTCCATCTTGATGAAATCGACGCCCCAGGAGGCGTAGAGTGCAAATATGCTGTCATAGTA
>JBKJMF010000289.1:0-14699 GCA_046596525.1 Devosia sp.
TGTGATATCAATCGGGGCGGAGGTGCCGATGAAGCGGGAAGACCTGAACGACCTGCTCTGGTTCATGGCTGTGGCCGAGGAGCGGAGCTTTACTAAAGCGGCAGCACGTCTCGGCACGTCGCAGTCGACCCTCAGCCACACGATCAAGCAGCTTGAGGCCCGCATGGGGCTTCGGCTGCTGACGCGCACAACGCGAAGTGTTGCACCTACCGATGTTGGCGAACGACTTCTGCGCTCTCTCGCTCCCCGCATCCAGGACGTCGAAGCTGACATCGACGCCCTGATGGCGGTTCGGGACAAACCCTCAGGCAAGATCCGGATAACCCTATCCGACCACGCACTCGACAGCGTGGTCTGGCCGAAGCTGCGGCCAGTACTGCGCGACTATCCCGACATCACGGTCGAGCTCTACAGCGACAACGGCTTTCGAAACATCGTCGAGGACCGTTTCGATGCCGGAGTGCGCTTGGGTGAGAGTGTTGACAAGGACATGATAGCGGTTCGGATCAGTCCAGACTGGCGGCTCGTCGCTGTGGCGTCGCCTGAGTATTTTACCTCGCGCAGTATCCCGACGAACCCTCAGGAACTGGTCGAGCACTCCTGCATCAACCAGCGGCACCTGCACTCGGGCGCTCTCTACGTCTGGGAATTCGAGAAGGGCGGTCGAGACCTGCGTGTGCGTGTCGACGGCCAACTAATCTTCAGCACCTCCTACGCACAGATCGATGCCGCACTGACCGGCTACGGCATCGCCTATCTGCCGGAGAACCTCGTCGAGCAGCATATCGCGGCCGGTAGGCTCGTGCAGATGCTGGACGACTGGTCGCCGATGTTCTCGGGATACCGCCTGTATTATCCGAGCAGACGGCAGACTTCCCCCGCGTTCCAGGTGGTTGTCGATGCTTTGAGGCAGCGGTAGTCAGGCCAGACATCGCAGTTGGTGCGGTCGCAATTTGGCCCACTGGCCTGAGTATTTCCATGTCCTCATGGAGATCGTGGATCGGCCCGCCGGCTACACGCATCTGATGATAAATGGTTTGTCCTACTCCGACTGGGAGGACGAAGCGGACCAGTTGCGGCGGCTGGCAAACGGCCTGGGCACGGTGCGCAAACACCATGTGACAGAGGCGCAGAAGCTGATCGCCAGCCTTCAAGCGGAGCTGGACGCGATCGATGGCGTGAGCGCGGGCCTCACCGGCTTCGATGCCATAAGGGTGGGCTGCGTCAAAGACCTGGTCGTTGCCCTGAGGATCAGCCTGATGGAGACGCAGCGGCTGCTGCGAGAGCGTGCTCCAAGACGAACCGGTCGATCGCGGAAAACCGCGCCCTCGACTTCAAACCGACCGATAGCCTCAGTTAAGCAGTAAGCCCTTGGCCTTGAGAGTGGCGCGCTCGTCCGGGCTGGCGAGGCGGCTGTCCCAGTCGGCCAGCAGCGGTCTGCTGAGCTTCGGCCACAGGCCGGGAACGAAGGCCAGGAGGATCGAGCCCATGTAGCCGTACGGAAGCATGGGGGCCTGTCCATTCGATGGTTGCAACTCCCAATAACGGCGCGTTGCCACGCGGTGGTGGTGGGAATGGAGTGGCAGATTGTAGAGCATGCCACCCGAAATCCGCCGGTGGCTGTCCCAGGAGTGGCGTGCCTCGACCGGCTCGCCCGGAATGCGCACCAAGCCGTAGTGCTCGATGTAGTTTACGACCTCGAGGTAGGCCTTGCCGATCGCCGCGACGTAGAACGACACCAGGATACCAAGCGGACCGAGGAAGACGACGTAGAGCGCAACCACCGCCAACGTCATGAACTGGCCGCGCCAGAAGCGATTGGTCCACGGCCGGTTCGGGATGCCTTTGCGCTCGAGACGTTGCTTTTCCGCCCGATAGGCACCGCCGACCTGACCGATCGTCGAGCGGAAAACGAACGGGATGATGTACTCGCCCCGCCTGGCTGTCGCGGGATCGAGCTCGGTTCCAACGTTGCGGTGGTGCCCGTGGACATGCTCGATGGCAAAGCCCGTGTCCCAGGTGAAGGCCAGCAGCCATCGGCCGATCACCGCGTCGATCGGCTTGTCGGTCCGGTGGATGAGCTCGTGGGCAACGTTGACGCCGGCCATGCCATAGACCATCCCGAGACTGACCAGGGCACCCTGGTCGCCCAGCCAGTCGGTGCGCGCCCGCGCGGCCACCGGATCAAAGCCCAGCGCGCGATACAGTGCATCGAGGAACGGAAAGCCGCTTTCGGTCGTGGTGTTGAAACAGACCAGAGTGATCAGCACCAGCAGCGGTAGCGTCACATAGAGCATGAGCTGCATGTACCAGACGGGCGGCATCAGCTCCTTGTCGCCCACATCCCCGAGCAGCTCGTCGACATAGCCGATGAGCACGAAGGAGAGAAGAAACCCGCCCCAGGTCCAGTAACCGCCATAGGCGATCCCCGCGGTGCCCATGAGCGTGAAGATGTTCATCAGCGAATAGCGAAGCGTGTTCGCAGCGCGGGTGGCAAGCAGCCCGCGTTTCGTCCTTTGAGAAGCCACGGGGTCGGAGCGTTCGGCCATGCGTGCACCCGTTTGTTCCGTTGTTCTGCAGGAGTCTAGCTCAGCCGGTGCCGCCGACTCAACCGGGGTCAGGGCGTCGGATCTTCAGCCGGCGTTGACCATCTCGCCGGCTGCCGTGAGCGAAGCAAGTGCGAGGTCGGCCAGCGCGGTCGCATCGGCCTCCGCAAGGGCGCTGGCAGCGTAGGACACGGTCACATCGAGCGCCCCCAGCCGTTCGGCCCCGAGCACCAGGATCGACGGTCCGACGAAGTCGATGCCCACCGCCATGGTCACACCCTCGAGCGTGTGATTGCCGAAGTGATACCCGAGCCCGGAGTCGCCAGCCGTGGTGATGCCCATCCCGTCGATCCGGCGATTATGGGTTATCGTCGGCCACATCTCGGCGGCGTAGACTCCCAAGCCGGGCAGCTTGAGCAGCGAGGCGGCCTCCTGGTCCTTGGCGAGAGCGGACACCAGCTTGAAGGAGACGTCGCGGGCAATCGGCCACAGGTCGGGACCAAGCTCGTGCCGGGTGCGCAGCACGTCGATGTAGCAGCCATAGGTTTCGGGCGGCAGTGGCGGTTTGACCAGGCGACGCAGGTCGACGCTGGACACACAGGTCATCTGTTCCATGCCGTAGTGCCGGTGCATCGCAAGCAGGAACGCGCCGGCAATGGCGCCGTGGAGGGTGGTCCGGTTTGCTTTTACCGCCACCTTGAGCGCATCGGTGGCCGCGGCGTCGAGCCGGCGCGCGATGACGCGGGTGGCTCGTTTGGCGCCGGGGACGTGCTGGCGTGGCAGGCGCAGCGCCGGTTCGTAACCCTTCGTGCCGCTATTGGGCTTTTTCGGAAATCCGGCCTCGAGTGCCGGCGGCAGCCGGTCGTTGACCGGGGACTTTAGCTCCATCGCGGCAGGGTCGGCAAAATACTCGAGCAGTTGCCGGCTGATCAGGTGGGCAGCGTACGCGTCCATGGTGGCATGATCGCCGCAGAAGATCAGGTGGTTGAGCTCTGGATCGGCGTGATCGCGCACCAGGGTAACCCGCAGCCGCGGGCTCCGGGTGCTCCGCATCGGCTTGCTCATCTCGTCGGTGAGCACGTCTTCCCAGGCGGCATCGACGATCCGCAGGGGGATTTCGGTCGTGCCCTCGGTGACGAAATAGGGCTGGCGATAGACGAAGGGAGGTCGCTTAAGGAAGACCAGGCTGCCGTAGCGAACATGCGCACGCAGCATTGGATGCCGGCGCTGCAGCCAATCGAGCCCACGGACCACGAGGTCGCCGTCGAGCGCGCCGCGGATGTGCAGCACCTGCAGCGGCATCAGCCCGCCATAGGGATGCATGTAGTGCAGGAGCCGCTCCTGCTCTCCGAGCTTCCGGCTGTCGCTCATCATCCCCTCGCCAGCACCTGCAGTAACCTCGCGAGTCATCATGTTAGCGGGTATCTGGCGGGATTGGCGAGAGCGATGATAAGTATGGCGAATACCGGGTAGGAGAACGTCACTTGAACACGGTCGGACAGACGATCCTGGTCTATCTCTCCAAGGCAGTCGCCGAAGCGGGCGGAAGCGACCCGGTGACAGCGCAAACCGGCCTGCTCGCGACCGGTCTCCTCGACTCGATGGGCCTCGTCGGCCTCATCCAGTTCATCGAATCCGAGTTCGACCTGCAGATCCCGGATGCAGACCTCAATCCTGAGCTGTTCGAGACGCCGGCGAGTGTTGCCGAATACGTTGCCCGCCGTCTGGGATAAGCCGTTTCAGGCTTCCTCGCCGAGCCGACCGCGCATCACCTTGCCGGCCGAACTCCTGGGCAGCGCGTCGCGAAACTCGATGAGCGTGGGCACCTTGTGGACCGACAGCCGCTCCCGGAGGAACCGGATCAGTTGTTCGGCGGCAACCTCTTCGTGGCGAACGACGAACGCCTTGAGGCGTTGCTCGGCATGCGGCGAGGGGCGTATGCCGACCACTACGGCTTCGGCGACGGCGGGGTGAAGCTGCAGCGTCTCCTCGACTTCGATGGGGTCGATCTTGAAACCCGAAACCTCGATGAGCAGTTTGCTGCGGCCCAGGATGAAGATGTTGCCTTCCTCGTCCAGCCGGGCAATGTCGCCGCTCATGAGCCAGCCATCGCGGAAGCTCGCGGCGTTCGCCCCGGCTTCGCCCAGATAACCGGACGTCAGCGACGAGGACTTGATCATCAGCTCGCCTGCTCCGGGAGCCAAGCCGCTCTCGGTGGAGTCGATCCGCACCTCGGCGCCGCCCGCGGGCTTGCCGACGCTGGCCCATTGCCCGTCGATATCGACGGCATCGTTGTGGGAAACCATGAGGGCCTCGGTTGACCCGTAGGCCTGCCGCAGGGTGACGCCGAACCGTTCGCGGAATCGATCGTAGGTCGCTCGCTTGAGCCCCGCGCCTCCCGAAAAGGCAAGCCGCATCTTCTCGAGGCGGGTCTCGCCGGGAGCGCCTGCCAGCACGTCGTACATGGCTGGGACCGCCCCCATCACGGTCACCCCCTCGGCAACAAGGACCTCGATCAAGGCCCACCTTGCCAGCACCAGCGGGCGGGGGTCGCTCCAATAGACGGTGGTGGCGCCCGCCTCGGCCGCGCCCGTCACGCCCAGCAGCAGGCCCATCGCGAAATTGCCGGGCAGGATGTTGATGACTGTGTCATCTGGTGTCAGCCGCCACGCAGTGCTCATCCGCCGGGCGTCGGCGAGGAGCTCGGCATGGCTGTGCGGGACGATCTTGGGCAGGCCCGTCGATCCCGAAGATGCCAGGTAAAGCGCGGGCGTGTTGCCCTCGAGCCTGGGCAGAGTGATCGGGGCGGCGTGTTCGAGGGTGCCAAGCGAGAAGTCTCCCTCTCCGGCGGCGACGAAAACCCGCATGCCCCCGACGCTCGCGGCAACCTGTGTTCCCAGTTCCGTGAGCTCGTTGCGCACGATGAGCGCGACTGCGCCCGCCTTTTGCGCCAAAGCGGTGCACTCGCTGAGCGTGGCAGTCGTGCCGAGCGGCATGGCGATGGCGCCGATCGCGAACAGCGCGTGGACAACGACGAAGAGCTCAGGCGAGTTAGGCATCAGGATCGCGACTGGATCGCCAATCCCTATACCCCCTGCGCTCAAACCCGCGGCCATGCGCGCGGTCCGTTCGACCAGCTCACCATACGAGTAAAAACGGCCGTCCTGGCGAAGTCCGTTCGTGCCCGGGGCGTGCGCGGCGATGTGCGCGAAGTTATCGAAGATCATACCTTCACCAAGCAAACCAACGGGTTATCTTCGGGAGGCAAGTGCCAGCGATCATGTCCGAGTGGAGCGCTTGAGGCAAGCCTGCCAGGGCCGGTAGCCGCGCCTCAGCGGACTGGCGCCTCGACCGGCAGGGCCGGTGCGGCCGATGGCTTGACCCTGCCCATCAGCGTCTGCAGTTCGACCAGTTGCGCGGTGTGCCGGCTGTCGTCGGCCAGCGTGCGGACCCACAGGCTGTCGGGCTGGGCTTCGCGGATTGGAACCAGTGAGCGGCGGGGGCGGTGGATGGCGATGCGGCGGATGCCATGGCGCTCGGCCTCGATCGCCAGCATCAGGTCTTCCATGTCGCCATGCGGCCAGCGGCGCGGGTCGAAGCTCAGCAGTTGCGATGGAAACGCGATGGTGCCGCAGCCGAGTTCGTCGGTGACGCGGTCGAAGTGCAAGCGGCTGGCGAAGTGGCGGACCTTGCGGTCGCGGGCGTAGCGGGCTGCTCCGACATAGGTATTGCTGTGAACGCCGACGAGGGCGCGGCCGCCGTAGCGGAGGATGGCGGCAGTCAGCCGCGCTACGTGGTCGGGTTGGTAGAGGATGTCGTCGTCGAAGCAGAAGTACAGGCAAGGGTCGGTCTGTTGGACGAGGCCGTAGAACTTGCCCGAGGCGCGGAACGGGGTATCGACCGGCGCAAGGATCGGGACGATGCGCGAATGGCGCCCCGCCGCGGGGATTTCGGCATAGCCGTGGAGGAACAAAAAGAGCCGCTCGACCTGCGGCACGATGCGGGCCAACACCTGCTCCAGGTCGCCGGCGCGCGTCGGGATGCTCGACATGCCACCGATGCGCGGCAGGGTGGCGAGCCGCAGCCGATCCCGCCGGGCGGACCCGGCAGCTGCGGAGAGGCGCATCGTCATTGCAGCAAGGATCGGGTTCATGTACCGGCTGGCGGAAGGACGGGAAGAGGTCGAGCCGCCGTGTTGTTGAAGGACGCCTCAATGCTAAGGCCTGTCGCCTCCGGCAACAATATCTACCTCTCTCCGCACCACGATGACATAGCCTTTTCACTTGGCGGGCTGGTCGCTCGGGCGCCCGGCGGCCTGCTGGTGAACCTGTTCACGCGCAGCGGCTATGTCGAGGGGACGCCGATAGACCAGTGGCCGGATGCGGCAGTGGTGGAGCGGGTGACGGCGCTGCGCCGGGCCGAGGATATGGCGTTTGCGGACCGGTATCGGCTCGAGCGGGCGGACCTTGGGCTCGATGAGCCGCCGGTGCGGCAGCGGTCACCCTGGGACCTGGATGGGCTGGCCGACGATATCGAGCAGGTGCGGGCGCCGTTGACGGCGCTGCTGGAGCGGGCGCCGGACGGCGCGCGGATTTTCTGTCCGGCTGGGATCGGCGGGCATGTGAACCACCTGGCGGTGCGGGCGGTGGTGGTCGGGATGCTGCCGGAATTGGCGGCGCGCGCTGACGTGCTGTTCTACGAGGACCTGCCCTATGCCGCATCGAGCCGGGCGCGGCGTCGGGGCATCGCTGATCTGAGGGCAGCGCTGGGCGGCCGGAAGCTGCGACGGCAGGCTTGGGCGGCGGGACCGGAGAAGCTGGTGGCGGTCAATCTCTACCCCTCGCAGCAGGCCGCGCCGCGGAGGTCACTGGAGCGGTTTTCGCCACGGACGATCTGGCCATTTGGGCCGCACGAGGCGGTTTGGCGGGTTCTCACAGCTTCGTGATCGGAACTTTATGGGTGGGCTGCCGTTGGCTCAAGAACAGATTGTGGCAGGCTGGATGCATGCTGAACACCCGTCTCAGAGGCAAGTCAGCATCGCTGCCATTTCAGGGCCGTACTTCGCCGCAAAGATGAACGGCAGATGAACGGAGCCTTTATTCAAGATTCAGCCAAAGTTCCCACTTATGGCGCCAACCACATTGGACCCGATCTTTTCCGGAGACGCATGACCATGCACCTCGCGACCAAACTCGCCGCCGCCGTTCTCGCCACCATCTGCATCGCGGCTCCCGTCTACGCCACCGCCGCCGACCCGACGGGCACCTGGCAAGCCGATGACGGCAAGAGCCGTTACAAGATCACCGAATGCGGCAGCGGCGGCCTATGCGCGCGCCTGATCTGGCTCCGCGACAAGGATGACCAGAACCGGCAGTACCTGAACCAGGTCATTGTGCAGGGGACGCCGGCTTCCCAGAACAAGTGGACCGGCACAGTCAAAAATGCCGGCGACGTCTATTCCGGCACGATGATCATGACCGGCGAGGACAGCCTGAAGGTTAACGGTTGCCAGGGCGTCTTCTGCCAGACAGTCAAACTTAGCCGCGTTTGAGGCGCTGCTTGCTATAGGCAGCCTCCAAGAACTGCCAAACTCGAAACCCGCGCCTCCGCCGGCGCGGGTTTTTTGTTGTGAGTATGCAGGTGGCAGGGGGTTGGGGGATAAGTGCACCGAGTCTGTGGCTGGCAGCCACCGACTGCGGTGGACAGCGAGCCCACACCGAACCTCTTGTGTGGTTAGCGAGCGTCGGCTTCGCGCGCCAGAAGCGGACCTCCAGCCCCGGTGGTCGCAGGCGCGACGACGATCCTTGGCGTGCTGTCCACCTGGCCGGCGCGTTTCCTGCGTGAGCCATAGGCCGTCCTGACGGGCGTCAGCACCTGTCCGGATGCTGTGCGAACACTTGGGATTCCTAGCTAGGTACTGAGCCGGCCAGCAGGTGTATGAACCCTGGGTCCCGATCGTACGATGTGGTCTCGTCCGCCTCGGGCTGGAGTGGCTGACGACCACTTGCCTGTTTTCGCCAGCCGCGGACCTGCAGGTTGTGAACTGGATCAAACGACTCAGCGCGAACCTCTCGGCGGCGGGCCTCGCTGTCGGCGCCATCTTCTTTGCGCTGTCCTTGACCCCTTCGCTGCTGCCGAGGACGCCGCTCATCCAGGGAATCCTTTCGGGTTGCGTGTTCGCTGTCGGCTACGCCATCGGCGCCTCGGTCGAATGGACCTGGAGATATCTTGAACTGAAGCTGCCCGAAGGCCGGTTCAGTTACTGGGTGAAAGCCGTCGTCGCGATCTTGTGCACGGGGCTCGTCGTGGTCTGTCTCTACCAAACGGCGGAATGGCAGAATTCGGTACGGTCTGCGATGGGTGCCGAGCCGGTCGACTATGGGCACCCGGTCCTTGTCGTGCTCGTGGCCGTGGTCCCGGCCGTCATCCTGATCGTCCTCGGCACTCTCCTCAGCCACTCGGTGCAATCGGTTTCGCGGCAACTCACACGGGTGGTACCGAGGCGAGTTGCCTTCCTCGGCGGGCTGGTGATCGTCGGTCTCCTCACAGCCACGCTGTTCAGCGGCGTGCTGCTGCGCGGCGCCCTGCGTGTCGCCGATGCCTTCTTCGAGCGGCTGGACAGTGTCACCGGGCAGTTCGGCGAGCCGCCTCCGAGCCAACCGCTGAAGTCCGGCAGCGCGGCGTCGCTGATCGAGTGGAGCACGATCGGACGTGATGGCAGGCTCTACATCGAGACCGGACCGACACGGGTGGACATCGAGGCACTGACCCGGCGGCCGGCCGACGAGCCGCTACGCGTCTATGTCGGGCTTCGTTCTGCGCCGTCGACGCAGGAGCGCGCAGCGCTGGCTCTGGATGAACTCAAGCGGGTCGGCGCTTTCGATCGTTCGGCGCTGGTGATCATCGTGCCTGTCGGTACCGGCTGGGTCGACCCACCCAGCATCGATGCGCTCGAATACCTCCTTGACGGCGACGTCGCGAGCGTGTCGCTCCAATATTCCTATCTCACCAGCCCGCTGTCGCTGGTGATCGAGCCCGACTACGGCACGGAGGCCGCGCAACGGCTATTCAGTGCGGTCTACGGATACTGGACCACGCTGCCCAAGCAGGCGCGGCCCCGCCTCTATCTCAGCGGCCTCAGCCTCGGCGCCCACGCCTCGCAGTCCTCGACCCAGTTCTTCGACGTCTTCGCCGATCCCTTCAACGGCGCGCTCTGGGTCGGGCCGCCCTTTACCAGCCCGATCTGGCGGTGGGCCACGGCCAGCCGGCAGCCGGGCTCGCCTGAATGGCTGCCGCGCTTCGGTGATGGCTCCAGTATCCGCTTCGCCAATCGCGGCACCGACCTCGACAGCGCGCCAACCGCCTGGGGGCCGCTCCGCATCGCCTTCCTGCAATATCCGAGCGATCCCATCGTGTTCTTCGCTCTCGACGCCTGGTACCGCCCACCGGAATGGATGGTCGGCAAGCGCGGTGCCGACGTGCCGGAGAGCCTGACCTGGTATCCGGTGGTGACGTTCCTGCAACTGGCGATGGACATGGCGTTGTCGAACACCTCGCCTGTCGGCCATGGCCACGTCTATTCGGCCGCCGACTACGTCGACTCCTGGGTGGCGATCGTCGAGCCGACCGGTTGGGACACTGCCGGAGTCGCGGCGTTGAAGGCGGTGCTGGCCCAGTCGACGGGGCGGCCCTGATGGCGACGGAACACGCGCCGGTACATTTGCAAGCGAAGTGGTGGTGGACCATCGTCGCCGGCCTGATCTTCGCCGCTGCAGCGCTGGTCGCGGTACCCCTTGCCGGGCTTGATCTCGGCGCCCTCGGCGCGGAGCAACAGGGGCAGTTGACTTGGCCCACGCTGTTTGTCGGCAGCTTTCTCACCGGGTGTTTCTTCTGGTGGTTGGTGGTGGCCCGGTCGCAGCATCTGTCAGCGCGTCGCGGCGCGGTCACCGGGGTACTCGTCGGACTGTTCTCCTACCCGGTCGTCCTGGCCCTTGCGGAACTGCTCCGGCGTGGCGGTTCCGCCCTCGGTTCGCCCGGCGAGCGTGTGGTCAACATCCTCGAGCTTGCGGCCTTCACCATCCTGACCACCGGCTTCGGTGCGACGCTTGCCATGGCGCTGGTGGGGAGCCTTGCGGCCCTGGCGCTGCGGCGCGCCTATCCGAGTAGGCCGGCGCCATGGCGGGGCACGCTCGCGCGGCGGCTGTTGAAGGCAGTTACCGCCATCACGCTCGTCCTCGTAGCGCTGCTGTCGGGGATCTTCATCTGGCTTTCTCTGCTGCCGCTCGATGCCGCCGGGCTGGCACGAAGCCGGATCACCTCGGCTCCGGCGACAACCTACGCAGAGGCGATTGCCGCGTTTGGGGCAGTGCGGGCGCGGGAGGCGGGACTTCCCCTCAATCCCCGGTGCGCGTCGCTCCTTCTCACCCATGGTGCCAGGGTCGCCAAGGCCGTCGTGTTCTTCCACGGTTTCACCAATTGCCCGGCGCAGTTCGACGAGCTGGCGCCGGAACTCTTCGCCCTTGGCTACAATGTCTACGTGCCGCTAGTGCCGAGGCACGGCGAGGCCGACCAGATGACGCTGGCGCTCGCCGGCCTGACGGCCGAGGAGATTGTCGCCGCGGCGGAGGAGGCGATCGATCTCGCCCAGGGGCTGGGCAACGACGTTGTCGTCGCCGGTCTTTCCGGCGGCGGCACGATGGCGGCGTGGTCCGGTCAGTACCGTGCCGATGCCGACAACACGATCGCCATCGCGCCGTTCTTCGGTCCGCATGTCGTGCCCTTCTGGGCCAATCGCGCCGCCACTAACCTGCTGCTGTTGCTGCCCAACCTGATGGTGCCGTGGAACCCGCGTGAACCGGAAGGTCCGCCGGCAATGGACTATGCCTATCCGCGTTACGCGACGCACGCTCTGGCCCAGTTCATGCGGCTGGGTGAAATCCTTGCAGCCAGCGCGCGTATCGATCCGCCCCTCGCCCCTGGCCTCGGCATGCTGCTGAACGACGCCGACGTGGCGGTGAGCAATGCACTGGCGCGGCGAGTCATCGCGTCCTGGGAGGGGCACGGCAGGAAATTGGACGTGGAAGTGCTGCCCCAGTCCCTTCGGCTGATCCACGACCTCATCGACCCGCGTCAGGAGGAGGCTAATACCAGCCTGGTCTATCCGATCCTGATCGACATGATCCAAAGGCCGCCGCCGCACGAGGCGCCTGAATGACCAGCGGCGCTCCCGGGCCTTGGTGGACCGCCGTCGCGGGCGCGATTTTCGGGCTCTCCGCACTGGTCGTGGCGCCGCTGATTGGGCTCGAGATCAGCAGCGAGTTCGCGAATAGCGGAGGGCACGCGACGTGGCTGACCCTGTTCGCCGGCGTGTTTCTGATGGGCACCTTGTTCTGGTGGCTGTTGGTGTCACGGGCGCAGCGCTTTTCTCCCGTTCGTGGCGCCGTGACCGGCATCTTCGTGGCGTTCTTCTCCTACCCCGTCGTCGTGACACTGTCGGAGATCGTCTACCGCGACTGGCATGCACCGCCCCCGTTCGCCGCCCGCCTGGACAGTGTCATGCTGGTGACCGGCCTGACCCTGATGACGACAGGCTTCGCGGCAACGCTCAGCATGGCCGTGGTCGGGGCGCTGGCGACGTGGCTGCTGGCCCGCTTCCACCCGGGGGCCCCGGTGATCGCCGCTCCGGGCGCGCCAAGGAAATGGAGCGGCCCGCGCCGCCGACTCGCGATTGCCGCCACAGTCCTTGCGGTGTTCATCGTCGCCGGTCTCGTCGGCTCCTATGTCTGGCTCTCGACGCTGCCGCTTGCCGCACCCGGAGGTCAGACGGCGCCGGGCCAGCCCGCCAAATCCTACGTGGAAGCGACGGCTGCCTTCCGCATCATCGCGGCCAAGGAGGCAGGCATGCCGCTGCACGACCTCTGTCGATCCTCGCTGCTGACTCATGGAAGGAAAGTGGCGCGTGTGGTGATCTACTTCCATGGCTTCACCAGCTGTCCGGCGCAGGGCGACGCGCTGGCCTCGAGGCTTTTCGACATGGGTTACAACGTCTACCGGCCGCTTTTGTTTGGGCACGGCGAAGCCATTCCGACCGCGGCGGCCATGACGGAACTGACGAGCCAGCACCTGATCGGGCTTGCCAACGAGTCGGTGGACATGGCGCAGGGGCTGGGCGACGAAGTGGTCGTCGTAGGCCTCTCTGCGGGCGGCACGATGGCGGCCTGGGCGGCGCAGTATCGGGCCGACGTCGACCACGCTATTGCCGTCTCACCGTTCTTCGGCCCGTACGTTGTGCCGCCCTGGGCGATGCACGCCGCAACCAACCTGACGCTCAGCCTGCCCAACCTGGTGTTCGCCTGGAACCCACTGCAAAATGTCGCGGAGGCCGGAGATTTTCCCGTGGCGCTGCCGGCGACCCATGCCCTGGCGGAGATCATGCTGGTCGGGTCGCTCGTGCAGGAGAGCGCCCGGATCGCGCCGCCGGCCGCCGCCAGGGTCAGCTTTCTTCTCAATGAGGCCGACGTGGCGGTGAGCAACGAATTGACCGAGGCCATTATCGCCGACTGGCGGAGCCACGGCGCCGATGTCACCGTCGAGACCCTGCCGTTCTCGCGCCTCTTGCCGCACGACGTCATCAATCATCGCGAGCGGGGCGCCGATGTCGAGCTGGTCCACTCGACCATCGTCGAGATGATGAATGGGCCGAGGTGACCAGTCGGCCCCTCGGCCCATTCATCCATTAGTGGAGGACGCGGTAGGAGGAGACGTTGCGCTCCAGCCACCACGGCAGCGATGCGACGTCTCGATTGAAGGCATCACAGTCGTTGAAGTTTCGATCGGTGCAAATCTGCACGGTGGGGAGTCCCCGGATCGAGATAGATGCGATGCGATTGTTCCACGAGCCAAGATCACGATCGCTGTCCCCCGGGCGTGCGCAAAAGCTGCGGCCGCGGAAGCGGGGCTCATCGTAGAAGCAGGCCTCGCGGGCCGATCCACCGCCTCCGCCACCACCAACCCGCGTGACGTGATTTTGCGACACCCAGCCGCTCGGTCCACGGTGGGTCGCCCAGCACCAGCCATTGTTGCAGTTGCTGACGCGCAGGCTCTCGCCGCTGCGCAGGACGTCGATCACGACATAGCGCGTGCCCGGGCCACTGCGAACGTTCAGGCTGGACGTTGTCACGGCGTTGCCCGCACCTCCGCCGCCTCCAGGATTGTCCGGCACGATGACGAACGTCTCTTGGGCATGCAGCGGAAGGGCGGGACTCGCCGCCAGCAACAGGCAGGCCGCCAAAAGCAAGGACTTGAACATCGGATTGCTCCCTCGTGTCATATGCGGTTGGCGGTGAAGGTTTGCCGCCTCTGGTGGCGTACGCTTGGGTAGTAGGTGCAACGCAGCGCGTTGATGAACAGCGAGCCGATCGGGCCCAGGATGCGTCCCGCTGGCTGACACGTCATGTGAGCGGCTTCCCAGGCCAGGCCGCCGCCGCAGGAGGTACGATGAATGTCTGCATTGATGTTGCGCCCCGAGGCGCGCCAGGTGAGGCGTCCGTCGCAGTGCACGCCGCCGCCGCGAACCGCATATGATCCCGGACGGTTCAGGCAGAAGCTGAAATTGTAGGGGCCGAAAAGTTGCCGATTGGCGCCATAGCAGCCGTTGATAGGAACCCCTTGCGGATGATCCGGCACGATGACGAACGTGTCCTGGGCCAAGGACGGCGCCGTCGTCAGGACCAGCAACATCAGCCAGCAGGAAAGTGATTTCATGATGACCTTGAGCATCCTTCGCTCCTCTGTTCAGAAAATCGCCTAGCTTCGAATTTGTGTACCGCAATCCCCGGCAAAAGAGACTGGCCGGGAGTGCAGAGTATTGGCCGTACGTTCCAGTTTTCGGATGATCTATGGGCCGAGGATGCGGGCCTTCTGGATCGCGAACTCTTCGTCGGTCAGCACGCCCGCGGTGCGCAGTTCCGAGAGCTTCTTGAGCTGCTCCATGGCATCGTGGGAGAGGCCGGCAGGTTCCGCTGCGCTGCTTTCCGGCTGGCGGTCGGAGACGTCGCGCCGGCGCCCTGCGGCGCCGGAAACCGCCGTGGCGGTGCCTGCAATGACGGCGGTGCGCGCAACGGTCTGGGCCGTGCGACCGATGAGGGTAGGGCG
>JBKJMF010000473.1:0-7308 GCA_046596525.1 Devosia sp.
GGCCGGGGCCAACCGCATCGCGGTCGAGACCGACGCGGGCGAATGGGAGGTGCTGGGCTTGGCCGGCGCCGAACTGATCGCGCCGGGCCGCTACCGACTCACCGACCTGCTGCGCGGACTGGGCGGCAGCGACGTGGCGATGGGCGCGGCGGCGGCGGGCAACCGGCTGGTGCTGCTCGACGGCAATGTCGCGGTGCTGCCGGTGGAGCCGGATTGGCTCGGCGGGGAGCTGGCGCTGCGGGCCTTTGCCGGCCGGCACGATGCGACCGGCACGGCGTTTGCGGCGACGCTGGGGCTCGGGCCGGTGCTGCCGCTGTCGCCGGTGCATTTGCGGGCGGCGCGCGGCGCAGGGGGCGACGTGATGCTCGGCTGGGTGCGGCGGAGCCGGGCCGATGCCGGTGCCTGGGCGGCGATGGAGGTGCCGCTCGAGCACCTGCCGGAGGCCTACCGGGTGACCATTTTTGACGGCGTGACGCCGGTGCGGACGCTCGACGTCGCAGGACCGGTATCCACGTACACCGCCGCCATGCAGGCCGCCGATTTCGGCGCGCCGCCGGCGGCGTTCGATTTCGCCGTGGCGCAGCTGAGTCCGGTGTTCGGGCCCGGCCATGCGGGGCGAGGGCGCTTCGATGCGTAAGACCATCTTCGACGGCCTCGGCGACGCCCTGGCCCGCCAGCGGCTCAGGCTGCTGGCCAGCCTCGTTTCTCACAACCTCAGGAGACTATTGATGACTCTCGGTTTTCTAGACGGCTTCAAAACCTACCTCGTCGCCGCCGCCATGGTGCTGGCCGCGATCAGCCAGCTGGTCGGCGTGGACTTGCCCAGCTTCGAGGGGCAGGCGGCCGGGCAGCTGCTGATGGAAGGGCTGGCGATTCTGTTTTTGCGGAAGGGGATCAAGGGGTAAAGCGCCCTGGCGGCGACCCCAAGGTGCCCGGCTCAGAAGCAGGTGCTTCCGCAAGTAAGGGGCACCCCGGCCGGTTGCCTCCGGGCCCACGGGGACGAGATAGCCACTGACTGCTTCTTTGGCTCGCCCTCGCGCATTATGCCTCGACGGTGTCATCGGCGTCTGAAGGGAGCTTCCTTCGAGCGGCAACTTCAGCTGGTAGGGTGTACAAATATCGCAATGTTGCATCCGTGAATCCACGGATCATCTTGAGCTCTGCCCTTGGCACCTCTTCTGCGTCGTGCGCCGCTTCGTTTCCAAGATCGCGAATCTCGTCGGCCCAATCGCCGATCGCTTCCGGAAGGACCTTGTCTTTCACGAGTCTTTTGATGCGTACGGCAAGGGTGCCCCTAAGGTCCGCAAACAAATGTCCCAGGGTAAGTTCGAGCGCCCGCCGATACATCATGGCGGCTGCCTCTTCATTGCCCACGACAGGGAAGTTCTTTTCGGCCTGAAGGAGAGCGCGCTCGACCGAAGGCGGCAAATGCGCGGGGATGGCTGGTGCGGGAGCTTCGGGCCAGAGCGCCTGCACCTTGAAGTCTAGGTCTGTGACGTTCCCAGGGCCAAGAAGCTGCTTGTTTACCTGCGCGGCGAACGTTTCGTATTGATTGGCATGCATCCTCTGGCCGCTGATTACGAGCGCAGCCACCGGCTTGTGGCAGCTCTGACACTGAGCGGCAATCGACGTGTCCCAACGCTGAGCTGACAATCCGCTCCCATCTTTGCCTGCGGCGATCATTAGCTCTCTCGGCCAAGTTTTCGCTCCGAATACCTCCATCGCGCTCCTCTTCGTTTGGCAGTGCGGACAATCTGTGATGAGCAAGGCCATTTGCGGTCCCGTGTGTATGGAGTATTTCATGAGTAAGGGAACTGCTTTCATTGACGTGCCCGTCGCCGAATTGTCCCAAGTATTGAGCTTTGTCCCTCACACATATTCGGTTGTCGGCTCAGTGGAAAGCCGCGCGCTGGACACCGTTCGCTTGGTGCTTGAGAGTGAGTTTATTGAGGGGCACGGCAGCCAAATGGTTCTCAGCAAACGTGATGTCGGCAGCACGCGCCGCATTCTCATACTGCCGGCATAGAGCCGAGAACCATGTGGGTCCCGGCTCAGCCCAACGCCCAACTAACACTCCAGCTTCGAGGAGCGCGAGGAAACAGGACGAGCGTTGGCGCCTTGAAAGTAGGGATTGAGGCGGGTCAGCTGCCACCCACCTGCTCGGCGTTGATCAGGGTATCGTGAACACCACGCAGCCCTCACCCAAAGCGGCGACCTGCTTGGCAGTGTCGGGCATTAGTATCTCTACATTGCGGAAGGTGATCGTGGGCTTCTTGCCGCTGCGAGCCGCTGCGGTGGCGATTGCCTTCATCGTATCCGGCATGACCATCTGAACTGAGCAATCGATATCGAGCCCTCCGCCGTTGGCGGCAATGGCAACCATCGTGTCCGGCATCATCATTTTCGGCATGTTGGCCCTCCTCAAGTGACACGTTCACCAGAGGTCGGTTCGGCGCGCAATGGGTAAGCTCACGGAACCGCTGCCGTGCCATGGCACGGCGAGAAGTCTTCGCCCCCGTTCATCCCACATTCAGCCATCCTCCCCCATAACCTCCCCATGAAACACGTACTGACATTGGTGGCGGCCGGCGCTTTGGCGTTCGGGCTGGCTTTAGGTATTGCCGCGCCGGTTATGGCGCAGGAGTGCCTGAGCAAGCGCGAGATCCAGGAGAGGATCGATACCGGTGAACTGATCCAGCTGTCCGAGGCGATGGAGGCGTCGGGGGTCGATGGCAAGATCATCAGCTCAGCGGCCAAGGTCTGCATGATTGGCGGACAGTGGGAGTGGCAGGTCAACGTCATGGACGAATATGGCGAAAGCAAACCTGTGAGCTTGCCGGCTCAGTGAAGCCTCACGTAAAATCAAACTCGGACGCTCTTCGCGCGTAGGGCCGGCTGTCGCCGGGCGCGGGGGCTGTCGTGGCGGCAAAAGGGGACGTATCGATGCGCATTCTCGTGGTGGAAGACGACACCAATCTCAACCGCCAGCTGAAGGACGCGCTGACGGAGGGCGGCTACGTGGTCGACACGGCGTTCGACGGCGAGGAGGGGCACTTCCTTGGCGATACGGAGCCGTACGATGCGATCGTCCTCGATATCGGCCTGCCGCAGATGGACGGGCTCTCGGTGCTCGAGGAATGGCGCCGCGCCGGCAAGAAAACGCCGGTGCTGCTGCTGACCGCGCGCGACCGCTGGAGCGACAAGGTGCAGGGCATCGATGCCGGCGCCGATGATTACGTGGCCAAGCCCTTCCACATGGAAGAAGTGCTGGCCCGCGTCCGCGCCCTGGTGCGCCGGGCGGCGGGGCAGGCGTCGAACGAGATCAGCGCCGGCTCGGTGCGGCTCGACGTGAAGGCCGGCAAGGTGACGGTGGACGGCCACTCGGTGAAGCTGACCAGCCACGAGCTGCGGCTCTTGAGCTACCTGATGCACCACAAGGGCAAGGTGATCTCGCGCACCGAGCTGACCGAGCACTTGTATGACCAGGACTTCGACCGGGATTCGAATACGATCGAAGTGTTCGTGGGACGGTTGCGGAAGAAGCTGCCCGAGGACTGCATCCAGACGGTGCGCGGGCTGGGCTACCAGATCGCTGAGGACTGAGGCAGTTCTGCTGCCGTGCCGTAGGGCGGTGAAGACGGATGGATCCAGCGTGTGGCGCACCCCTCCCCAGCCCTCCCCGTCAAGGGGAGGGTGCCCGCTGGTGGTTTTGGCGTGATCGTGCCTCACACTCGATCGGCACCCTCCCCCTGGCGGGGAGGGATGGGGTGGGGGCGATGAGCCGGTTAATTCTCCGTTTGGAGCGCTTTCCACCTTTGAGCGAGCGGCCGCCCCCTCCACCAGCTTCGCTGGTCCCCCTCCCCCGCTGCGCAGGGGAGGATCAAGGTGACTGACGCGCCGGAGCAGCCCATAGCGCAGCGCAAGGGCTCCATCGCGGCGTCGCTGTTCCTGCTGTCGGCGGGGTGGCTGATCGTGGCGCTGGTGGCGACGGCGTTTTTGCTCACCGAGCTCTATTCGCGGGCGCTGGACAACTCGCTGGTCGAGACGCTCGAGTTCCACATCGAGACGCTGACCGATCTGAGCCTTCTCTCCGAGACGCCGAAATCGGAGGCCATCAAGGTGGCCGATCCGCGCTTCGACCGTACCGGCTCGGGCTGGTATTGGGCGATCCGTGACGACAAGGGCGAGCTGCTCAATTTCTCCAATTCCTATGTCGGCATGGTGCTGGGGCCGCTGCCCGGGCCGTTCGACGCCACCAACACCAAATCGGCGATCCTCACCGATCCGTTCGACATCAAGCTCAGGGTGATCGAGCGCGCCGTGACGGTGAACGGCACGCCGCTGCACATCATGGTGACCGGCTCGCTCGACGAAATCCTGTCGCTGGTGGATGAGTTTCGCGGGCAGACGCTGATCGTGCTAGGCGCAGTGGCGATCATGCTGGCGGTGATGTCGACCATCGTGGCGCGGCTGGCGCTGCGGCCGGTGGGGCGGTTGCGGCGCGAGGTGGAGCGGGTGCGCGAGGGCGACGTGGCGTCGCTGACCGGCGCCTACCCGGCGGAGCTGGCGCCGCTGTCGGAAGAGATCAACGAGCTGCTGCGCTCCAATGCGCAGATTGTCGAGCGGGCGCGCAACCAGGTGGGCAACCTCGCGCATGGGCTGAAGACGCCGATCGCGGTGCTGCGCAACGAAGCCAGTGGCGACAAGAAGAACGGTCTCGCCAAGGTCGTGGCCACCGAGACCGAGAAGATGAGCCAGCTGGTGACGACCTACCTCGATCGCGCCCGGCTGGCGGCGCGCTCGAGCGTGGTGGGGAAGAAAGCTGACGCGACGCACGTGATGCTGCGGCTGACGCGGGTGATGCAGAAGCTCAACCCGCGGGTGACCATCGCCATGGCGCGGCCGGACGCATCCCTCCCCTGGTTCCGCGGCGACGAGGGCGACCTCGAGGAAATGGCCGGAAACCTGCTCGACAATGCCTGCAAATGGGCGAAATCCTCGATCGGCGTCACCGTGGTGGCCGAGCGCAGCGGCGGCGCGGCGAACCTCTTGATCCGCTTCGACGATGACGGCCCGGGCCTGACCGAGGAGGACGCGAGCAAAGTGTTGCGCCGCGGTGTCAGGCTCGACGAGAAGACCCCCGGCTCGGGCCTGGGGCTGGATATCGTCAAGGAACTGGTTGACGTCTATGGCGGCTCGCTGCAATTGAAGCGCTCAGTGCTGGGTGGCCTCCTGGCAGAATTGCGGCTCCCAGCCGCAAAGGTGGCGGGCTTCCGCACTTTCGCCTCAATACGCAAGGAATAAGGGCCGGCCACCCGCGAGACCCCCATGCAGCTGATCGCCCGCGCCGCCCTCCCAGTTTTTGCCATGCTCCTGCTTGCCGGTTGCAGCATGGGTCCTTCCAGTTCCGACATGGCCCTCGGGCCGACCCTGCCGCAGCCGAATTCGCAGCTGGGGACGCAGCCGACGATCACCCCGGCCTCGCTGCCGGCCGCCGGTGCCATCCAGACCGCCGGCACTACGATGAACGACGTGACGGCATTCCTCGACCCCTCAGTGGTCGGCAAGCTGAGCCCCAAGGACAAGTCCGAGGCGGCGAGCGCCCAGTTCAACGCCCTGACCTTCGGCCGCCCCGGCGCGCCGCGCGCCTGGACCGGCGACAAGGGCACCAGCGGCAACGTGACCGTCGGCCCCTATGTGACGGTCAACAATATCAACTGCCGCGACTTCACCCACACGGTGACCATCGGCGGCACCCCGGTCGCCAAGAAGGGCACCGCCTGCCGCGAGATCGACGGCACGTGGAGCGTCGCCGGCTGACAGCCTGGAACGTCGCCGGCCTGACAGCGATGTGATCAGGCCAGATCGGCCTGCATAGTCATTTGTTTACCAGCGGGCGCTAGGTTCGGGGACTACCCTTGGACCCCTCACGCCCACCGGTTTGCATGCCTGACGTTTCCGCCCGTATTCGGTCGACTGAAACCGCGACATCGCGTGGCTCGCGCTATGCCGGGCGGCCGTTTGCCGGGCTGATCGATGCGGTGCTGGTCCCCGATCCGGCCGGTTTTGATTTCGACGGCGGCATCGCCGAGGAACACGCCCAGGCCGCCTGGACCTGGATGGCGCGCGACGTGGCGCCGGACTTGATCAATTCCGACGCTACCGACGACGAACCCGCCGCCCGCGCCGCGCTCGAATTGCTGCTGCCTGAGCTGCTGCAGCGGGCCCGCGCCGCAATGGCCACGACCAACGCGACGCCCGAAGCGGTGCGCCGGATGCAGATCCAGTTCGGCAGCGACGAGGCGTATGGGCGGCTGCCGATCGTTCTCAACGCCCTCAAATGCCGGAGCCTGCTCGACAAGGCCCAGGCCTTCGGCCGCGCCGCCAACGGCATGACCGACGAGACGGCGCTGGGCATGGCGCTGCAATCCATGCCGCTCAACGACCACGCCGTCTCGGCGCTGCTGTTCCAGGCGGCGATGGGGCAGGTGGGCAATCCCGGCCGGCTGATGGCTGCGGCGATCAGGCTGGCGGGTTCGGCTACCGAAGGCGCAGTGCAGCGCGCCGGCTTCGGGCCGCTGATCGACGCCATGCTGTCGCAGGCGCAGGCGCAGATCCCCGCGCTGCACCAATATGGCGCCTTCGCCGATATCGACCTGACTTGCCGCGCCATCGACCGCTTCCACCGGCTGATGCGGGCGGTGACCGGCTATGTCGAGCTTGGCCGGTTGACCCGCTGGTCGACTGCCGTGGCGGCGGTGACCAAGACGGTGTCGGAACTGGTGGAGCCCAAGCTGCGCGATGTGGCGCCGGACGTGAACCTGGCGCTGCGGCGGCACGCCGGTACCGACCGGCTCGACAGCGACCAGGTGCTGGCGGCGCTCAACGGCTGCTACGTGCTGGCGACGATCCGCGATTGCCGCGACTCCCTGGCGCTCAACGCCATGTTCGACCAGACCTGGACCCAGGTGGGCCAGGCGCTGGAAGTGCATGTGCAACGCAACCTCGAGATTTTCCGCCAGAATCCGGGTGACCGGGTCACCGGCGCGCGGCTCGATGCGGCGATCAAGATGGCCGAGCTGCGGTTCAACCCGGAATACGCCGACGTGCTGCGCCGGGCGCGCGAGAGCGCCGAGAAGCGGGTGGGGTGATCAGCCCTTCGCCTTCAGCCGCTCCACCAGCCTTGAGGCCACCGCCGTACCCGCATCCCGCACGTAGAGTTCGGGTGCCTCCGGCACCCTTCCCATGATCGCGATGCCGCCATTGGCGCCGGGGCGGTGGGGGGCGAAGGTGACGCCGATGGCTTTC